>JACQBY010000100.1 GCA_016201875.1 Nitrospirota bacterium | reverse complement strand
TGCCGAAGGATTTAAAAAGCCATATCCGGTATCCGGTCGACATGTTCAATTTACAGGCTTACCTCTATTCGACGTATCACATGAAAGACCCTCAAACCTTTTACAATAAGGAAGACCTCTTTAATATCCCCCGGAAGGGAGATAAGCCGATAGAACCGTATTACACGATCATGAGGCTTCCGGGCGAGAAAAAAGAAGAATTTGTGCTCCTCAATTCTTTTACTCCGGCCAGACGGGATAACATGATCGCCTGGATCGCGGCCAGATCAGACGAGTCCGATTACGGGAAGCTCCTGATCTATCTCTTTCCCAAACAAAAGCTGATTTACGGCCCCAGGCAGGTCGAAGCGCGGATCGATCAGGACGCGTTCATCTCCCAGCAGCTTTCCCTCTGGAACCAGCGGGGGTCCCAGGTCATCCGGGGGAGCCTTCTCGTGATCCCGATTGAAGACTCCCTCCTCTACATTGAACCCCTTTATCTGGCCGCCGAGGCCGGATCTCTCCCGGAACTCCGGAGAGTCATTGTGGCCTACGGAAACCAACTGGTGATGGAAGAGAATCTCGATGCCGCTCTTCAGAGCCTTTTTGGCAAAAAACCTCCCGAGGAAAGCCTCCCCTCCCTTTCCCCTCCGGTCTTCGGAGGAACAAAAGGGAAACCCGGCGAAACCGGGGCCTCCTTCGGGAAAAAGGCTCTGGAACAATACGAAAAAGCCCAGGGCTATTTGAAAGAAGGAGACTGGACAAAATATGGCGAAACGATAAAACAGCTGGAACAAACTTTGAAAGAGCTGGCCGGAAAACGGCCCTGAGTTTCATGAACAGAAATGATCCATTGAATGAGGAACCCTGAAAATTGTTTAATCTGCTCATTATCGACGATGAATTAAGCGTCCGGGAATCGCTGAGAGTCTCCTTAAAAGAGAAATTCAACCTTCAAATGGCCTCGGGAGGCGAAGAAGGATTAAAGCTCCTGACCGAGGGGGATTTTGATCTCGTCCTCCTTGACCTGAGCATGCCCGATATCAACGGGATGGAAGTCCTGAAAAACATCCGGAATTTCAAGCCCCTTCTTCCGGTCATCATGCTGACAGGAACCTCTATGGTCAAAGCCGCGGTCGAGGCGATGAAGTCGGGAGCAACCGACTATCTGAACAAACCCTTTGACCTTGAAGAACTGCTGCTCGTCATCCAGAGCGCTTTATCCAAACGGATCCTGGAAAAAGAGGTCCAGCGGCTCCATCAGGAAATTGACACCCTTTATAACTTTGAACATCTTGTGGGGATCAGCCAGGTGATGCATGACATTTATGAAAAAATCGAGCTTCTGGCCGATACAAAAACCACCGTTTTAATTACCGGGGAAAGCGGCACCGGCAAGGAGCTGGTCGCCCGGGCGCTTCATTACAACAGCGTCCGGAAGAATAAGCCTTTTATCGCCCTGAATTGCGCTGCTATTCCGGAAACATTGATCGAGAGCGAACTGTTCGGCCATGAAAGGGGCGCCTTTACAGACGCTCAGGGGAAAAGAATCGGCCAGTTTGAGGCCGCCCACGAAGGGACTCTGTTTCTGGACGAAATCGGGGACCTGAGCCTGACCACCCAGGCTAAAATATTAAGAGTCATTCAGGAAAAGGAGTTTATGCGGGTCGGAGGGAGCCAGACGATTAAATCCGACGTCAGGCTGATTACCGCCACCAACAAGAACCTGGAAGACGAAGTCAAAAAGGGAACTTTCAGGAGCGACCTCTATTACAGGATCAACGTCGTCCCCCTCTACATCGCCTCTTTAAGGGAAAGAAAAGAGGATATCGCGCTTCTGGTCAAACATTTTCTCAGAAAAAAAGCGGAGGAGGAGAAAAAGGGGGTCAAAGAGATCTCCCCTGAAGCCCTGAGCCTGCTGGTCCAATATGACTGGCCGGGAAACGTGAGAGAGCTTGAAAATGTGGTTGCAAGGGTTTACACCCTCTCTACAGGCATGACGATTACGGCGGGGGACATTCCCGACCGGTACCGCGCCGGATCAGCCCCCCGGCCGGAGACAGGGGAACAGGGAGAAGCGCCGGGAGATTTTGATTTTGAAAAAACCGTCCAGAAGTTTGAAAAAGAGCTCATTTTAAAAGCATTAAAAAAACATCATTATGTCCAGACCCGGTCCGCTCAAACGCTCGGGATCAGCAGAAGGATGCTCGCCTACAAACTTCAGATCCTCGGGATTTCAATCGATCAGCTGATGTCAGAAAGCCCGTAAGGGGCTCTTTTTATTTAAATTTAACAAAGCCCTTCACCCATAAACTAAAACCTCAATTTAAGGAGAGCGACCATGTCCGACATTTATCGAGAGGGGCACCGTAAAATTCAGGAGCAGTTTGATACCCTTCGCCTTGCAAATCGACTGGATGAAACAATCGTCCGGGAGACGTTTGATGACGAGGATACCGCATTTATTCAACAGATCGACATGTTCTTTCTTGCTACGGTCGATGACCGTGGACATGTCACCTGTTCCTATAAAGCCGGAGAACCGGGATTTGTCCGGGTGGTGGATCCGCAGACACTCGCTTTTCCCAACTACGACGGCAATGGAATGTATCTCTCAATGGGGAATATTGCGCAAACCCGACAGGTCGGGCTACTGTTTATCGATTTTGAAAATCAAAGCCGGATGAGAGTTCAAGGAGAGGCAACTCTGGACGTGAAAGATCCTCTTATAGCTGAGTTTCCCGAGGCGCAGTTCATTGTCCGGGTGCGTGTACGAGAAGTCTTTCCAAACTGCCCACGCTATATACACAAAATGAAACGCGTAGAACAATCGCGATTTGTTCCCAAGAAGGGGTCAAGAACTCCCGTTCCTTCTTGGAAAAAGAATTCGTGGGCAAATGACGTCCTTCCCTCACATGATCCGGCTCGCGATCCCGACCGGGAAACCCTGGATCGTTGATTTACAGACCTCGCGCTTTTTCGCTTAATTTATTTTACCTTTAAACATTTAGGGGTTAACCCCTCAGTTGAGACAGTTTAGAATTAGCACACTAATTTCATTGATTCTTCCTGGTAATCGTCAGGCTTGGGCTAACCGGTCTGATACTTGATTATAAACGCCAATCCTCACCAGTTTCTAAAATAAGCACTTGACATATAGTAACCTATAAGTTACCTTAAACTATGCCAAAGAGAAGGGTTCTTGAATTCTTAGAAGGAAATATATCTCCTTTTGGAAAATGGTTTTCCCAAATTGATAGTCAAGCTGCTGCTAAAGTAAGTACGGCATTGTATAGATTGGAGCAAGGCCACTCATCGAATATAAAGTCGGTTGGTGGAGGGGTTTCCGAATACAAAATAGATTTTGGTCCTGGTTATCGGATTTATTTTGGGCAAGAAGGTAATCAGATCATTATCCTTCTCGCCGGTGGTTCAAAGAAAAGTCAAAAGAATGATATTAAAATCGCTCACGAGAGGTGGGCTAAATTTAAATTAAGAAAAAAAGCATAGGGGAACGATTATGGCATTAACCAGAACATTTCGAAAAACAATCATGGAACGTGCTTCGCACGATTCCAAGTTTCGTCAGCACTTACTTTCTGAAGCCATTACCGAGTTTTTGGTTGGAGACCTTGCTGCAGGAAAAGCCATGCTCCGAGATTATATCAATGCCACCATTACGTTCGAAGGGCTCGCGAAGGAATTAAAAAAACCGAGCAAAAGCATTCATCGAATGCTTGGACCTGGAGGCAATCCCCGGGCAGACAGTATTTTTGGAATTATTAAAGTCCTTCAAACCTATGAAAGGGTTAATCTTCTTGTGAAAGCTAACAAAGTCGCTGCCTAACTGAATAAAAATAATTATGTTGCGAGAAAAAAGACCCCAAAGACCAGTTTTAATATAACTTTATTTTTCATGCAGTGTATCCATCCACCGTATGGCTTCTGAATCACTTACCTTTCCCAAATAAATCTGGGTTGTTTTAAGATCTTGATGCCGCAGAATCACCTTGGAGATAATCTCCAACGGAACCCCATTACGGCTGGCATAGGTGGCAGAATGCCAGCGAAGATCATGAGGAGCGATTTTAACATGCAACTTCACCCCGTAGTTCTTGACCATGCTCCGAGCCGTGCTGTAACAAATTGGAAATATCAGGTCGTTCTGCGACAGTTTCTTGTTGTTAACGTATTCGAGTAACCGTTTTGCAATCTGCTCCGGCATAAAGGCCATTTCTTCATCCTTACCCGATTTTGGTTCCTTCAGAATAAGCTTTCTGTCTGCAATATCCCTTACCCTGAGCCCCAATACTTCCCCGATTCTTAAGCCACATCGAGCTTGAAGTTCAAGAATGAGCCGATCCCTGAGACTTTTGGTATTGTAGATAATTTCGTCTACAATCTCTTTGTCCAGAACCATTTTTCTTTCCTGTTTCGGTATCCTGAAGGATTTGGAAAGGAGAGGGGTGCAGCAAGGATTCCTCATGTC
Organism: Nitrospirota bacterium; assembly: GCA_016201875.1. Lineage (GTDB taxonomy): Bacteria > Nitrospirota > Nitrospiria > JACQBW01 > JACQBW01 > JACQBY01. Next base: position 1,085 of record JACQBY010000100.1, on the reverse strand, counting down.
CAGGTAGGAATTCTCTATCAGCAGGTTGTAGAATGCTTTTAGCTGAGCATATCTTAATCGGCGAGTTGCTTTAGCCGCGTTTGTCAGCCATGTTTCCAGGAATTGATAGGCTTCTTCTGGCCGAATTGATTCCAGAAGACGGTCTGAGAATTGAGATTCAAACCTGGAAAGAAGATGATCGTAACTTTGTAGCGTTTTCGGTTTGATACAGGATTTTTGATGGTTCTTGAAAATGGTAAAGGCTTCTTGAATTTTCATAATGTACCTCCAATAGTTTATCGGTCTTTGGAGCCTACTAATATCTTATGAAAACCAGAGAATGATTTGAAAGGAGAAGTTAATAATAGGGTAAGAAATGAGAAGGTTATTGAAGCCTTCCTCCTACCCTTCTTAAAGCTATTCCAGATTAGAAACGGCTATCCTCAAACGAGATCAGAGTGACTGTTTGATCTTCCTTCGTAACTTTTCAGAATAATGAGGGTTTAAAACGTATGTGGATAGGTGAAGCACCCCTTAAAACAGCAATTAAAGAAAAAACTAAGAGAAAATTCCAAGGGTTATGAAAACATGAGTCGGGAAGAGAGACAAAAACTCGAAGAAAATCTTAAAAACAGGAATAGAAACAGAAAAATGAAAGGGATAAGACCTTTTTTATGGATCGGTTTGTTCCTCTCCTCTTTCTGGATAATGGCATGCGGAAGGGCGGAGGGTGTGGGAGCAGGGCGAGTTGCGTCGCCTGCAAACGAAGGGCTATTTACATCTCTTGCGGTGGACAGTCTGGGTCAGCCGCATATCAGTTTTTATGACAGCACCGATGGCGCTTTAAAATATACCTGGCTTGATATTACGAATCAGGTCTGGAATGATCAGTTTGTCGATTTAAATCCGGCCGGCCCGGTTGGAATGGATACCTCCCTGGCGCTTGACCCGAGGACAGGGTTCCCGAGGATCAGTTATTATGATCAGACCCACCGGCAGTTGCTCCTGGCGGCATGGGATGGGATGAGATGGATTTTACAGGTTGTCGATCCTGGAGCGGGAGATGATGTCGGTCAGTTTTCGTCATTGGCGCTCGACAGCTCAGG
>JACQBY010000086.1 GCA_016201875.1 Nitrospirota bacterium | reverse complement strand
TTTTCGTCATTCCCGAATGCTTCTATCGGGAATCCAGGTGTTTTGAAGAAAATACGCAGGCAAAGTCACTGGATTCCGGCTTAAAACATGCCGGAATGACGGATAAAAGGGTATATTTGTAAAAAATCCGCTGTAGTATTAGGGAAATGATCCGAATGACATCTCCTTTTCTTTCTGTGTAAATGATTACCATAATCCGCCCCTGAATCTCTCCCATTCCAATATATCTACTTTCGCCATACGATTTTCTATCATCTAGAATAACCAGCATGGGAGTTGAAAATATTTCAGCGGCATCTACAAAATCAATTCCATGGGTCTCGATGTTTTTCTTGCACTTTTCCTCATCCCATTCAAATGGCATAACCTATTGTAAATACATTCTGTAAGTTTGTCAAATCAAAATCAGATTAGATCTGAGAAATACCAAAGATGATGGTATCGTAAGAAGTCGTCATTCCCGCGAAAGCGGGAATCTAGGAAACACATAACAACTTGAAAAAACTGGATTCCCGTTTGCACGGGAATGACAGAAAACAGCTTTTTCAGACTTTTTACGAGACCCTCAAAGATAATCACGTATGAAATGGGGATTGGCAAACCTAACGACTACAGGAAGGCATCGTAAAGATGCTATAGAAAGAAATTTTCTTTCAATTCCGACCTTATATTATGTACCATTAAATGATGTTTTTATGAGTTTCTTTGCATTCATTGAAATATGCTCCTTCAAGCAAGGGGGCAGAGAAAATCTGGCTCCAATCGATCATCCGTGCCTTGGAAAATCTTACCGGTTTTCACGCCTCTAATAATAAGTATACCAAAATATGAAGAAAGTGAAGTTCCCTCGATTTAGTAGACACACCGAAAAGGCAAATGATATAAATATTAACCTTGGAGATTCAACCTTCCGGTCATTCCATATAATACTACTACAAACTCTTATCAATTTGGGTTATTTACATTTGTTTTGATTTTCATTATTATAATGTGAAATTTAAAAACATACTGACGCTTACCTTTCTGCTGGGAGAAATCACTCATGATGGACCCGGACCAGAACGAAAAAAGAATTTTGTTTTTGGAAAAGGCCCTTCGGGAAAGTGAATCCCGCTTTTCAGCCATTGCATCGAGTACTGCTGATGCGGTGATCATGTTTGATGAAACTCAAAACATTATTTTTTTCAACAAAGGCGCTGAACAGATCTTTGGTTATCCCTCCTCCGAAGTCATTGGCCAGCCGCTTGACCTCTTGATGCCTGACCGTTTTGCTCAATCCCATCGTGAACAAAACATCTCTTTTGGGGCCGAGGCCGCTCCATCCCGATTCCAGAAGGAGAGAAAATCTGACATTTATGGCCGCCGCCGGGATGGTTCTGAATTCCCTGCGGAAGCGTCTATTTCAAAATGGACAAAGAACGGGCAAACCCTCTTTACTGCTGTGCTTCGTGACATCAGTCCACGGATCGAGATGGATCAACTCATTCAGAATATTGCCATGGGGGTATCGGCTGAAACCGGCGACGATTTTTTCAACTCTCTGGTCAAATATCTGGCCGTGACTTTAGAAATGGATTTTGGATTCATCGGCGAGGTGACGGGTAAAAACAGCCAGAACATCAAAACAATCACTGTTTATGCCAGAGGCAAATTTCTGGATAACTTTGAGTATTTCCTGGCTGATACTCCCTGTGAAACGGTTGTAGGGAAAACCCTTTGCGTCTATCCCCGGGATGTCGCCAGGCTGTTTGCAAAAGATGAAATGCTGGAAAAAATGGGAATTGAGAGTTATATTGGCACCCCGCTCTCCGATAAAGAAGGAACCCCGCTCGGTTTAATGGTGGTTATGGATAGTAAGCCGATAGAACCTTCCAACAAAATGAAATCCCTGCTGCAAATTTTTGCCGCCCGTGCCTCGGCAGAACTTGAGCGTAAGCGATCTGAAGAAAATGTTCACCGCCTCGCCTATTATGATACCCTGACCGGCTTTCCAAACCGGCACCTTTTTCATAACCTTCTTGAAAAAGCAATTATTCAAGGCCAGCAGGATGGAAGACCGGTGGGGGTTCTCCTTTTAGATCTTGATCGATTTAAGGAAATTAATGATACGCTTGGGCATCATCGCGGCGACCTCCTTTTGCAAAAAGTCGGACTCCGTTTAAAAGAAGCGCTATTCACTAAAGACACCGTTGCACGCCTCGGAGGGGATGAATTTGGCATATTGCTATCCATGGCGTCATCTGACCATGCCGGGTTAGTGGCCAATAAAATTCTAAAAGCGCTGGAGGAACCTTTTGAAGTCGCGGGGTTACCGGTTGTGGTCGAGACCAGTATCGGCATTGCGCTTTATCCTGATCATGGTTCCAATGCCGATAGTCTGATTCAAAGGGGAGATGTGGCGATGTATGCATCGAAAAAAGGGAAAATCGACTTTGTTCTCTATAATCCCGAACTGGACCAACACAGCCCGAGACGCCTGGCCCTGATGGGAGAGTTACGGCACGCCATAGAGAACCGGCAGTTATTTCTTCATTACCAGCCCATCATTGATCTTCGCACCCGGCGCATCTGCGGTGTGGAAGCCCTGGTGCGCTGGAACCACCCGAAACATGGAATTGTGCCGCCGGATCAGTTTATCCTTCCCGCGGAACAGACCGGGTTGATTAAACCTTTGACAAAATTTGTTCTCCATGAGGCAATCCAGCAGTCTCTTGCCTGGTTCAGGAGTGGAAAAATCCTCAGCATGGCAATTAATCTTTCCGTACGAAATCTCCAGGATCCTCTCCTCCCCTCTCAGATGATGCAAATGATTCGCTCTCTTGGAATTGAACCGGCCCTGTTGAATTTTGAAATTACCGAGAGCGCCGTTATGACGAATATCGAGAGTGTGGCGAAGACCATCAGTCTTTTAAATCATGAAGGAATGAACTTCTCCATTGATGATTTCGGGATTGGTTATACCTCTCTCAGTTATTTAAAGAAACTGGCTGTCAAATCGATCAAAATTGACCGGTCGTTTATTAAAAATATGCTCACCAATCAAGAAGACCATCTCATTGTCCGCTCAACCATTGATTTGGCTCATAGTTTGAATCTCAGGGTTATAGCAGAAGGGGTGGAGGATCAAGAGGCCCTGGAGAAGCTGATGGCTTTAGGTTGCGATGAGGCCCAGGGTTATTTTATCAGCCGCCCCATTCCTGCTGAAGATTTACTTCGCTGGTCCAGCGAATCACCCTGGGGTTTGGCTTAAAACCATTGGAAGGGTGAAAGGGGTGTCAATCAAGGTCAGACGATTCTTCCGACGAGGTCGTAGGGGTGGGCATCAGTAATTTCTACCTTGACCATGTCGCCGGGACTGGCGGTTCCGTCGTTGATGTAGACCACGCCGTCTCCTTCGGGCATCTGCCCGTAATACCTTCCTTCTAAAAGGAGGTCGGTTTCTTTAGAGAGCCCGGAAATCAGGACATTCTGTATCGTTCCTACCAGCTTTTTATGGTTTTTCAGGGATATTTGTTCCTGTAATTTCATAATCTTGTCCCATCGCGCCTGTTTGACCTCTTCGTCGATCTGATCCTCCATCTGGCCTGCCGGAGTCCCCTCTTCCTGTGAGTAAATAAAAACCCCCAGGCGATCGAACCGGGTCTCTTTGACAAAGTCATACAAGGTTTTAAATGCTTTTTCGCTCTCTCCGGGGAACCCGACAATAAGCGACGTCCTTAAGACCAGGTTGGGAATCCGATCTCTCATCCGTTTGATGAGGTTGATCGTATACTCCTGTTGATGGATCCGGTTCATTTTTCTTAAGACCTCTTCGTCAATATGCTGAAGCGGCATATCGATGTAATTGCAGATTTTCGGCTCGTGGGCAATGAGGTCCATCAATTTGTCGGGAAAGGGGTGGGGGTAATTGTAAAGAATACGGATCCAGTCGACATCGGTATCGACGAGCTCTTTTAAAAGTTCATAGAGCTGGACTTTCCCCATGTCCCGGCCGTAACTGGTTAAATCCTGCGCAATCAGGTTAATCTCCCGCACCCCTTGCCGGGCGAGCCCGCTGACTTCTTTGACAATGGACGGGATTGGACGGCTCCTCATTTTTCCCCGCATTTCCGGGATGATGCAGAAAGAACAGCTTTTATCGCACCCTTCGGAAATTTTGACATAAGCCCAAAACCGTTCTCCGGTTAAGACCCTTTCGATCCCCGACTCATCATACAGGGCGGTCGGTTCGCTCAACCAGGAAGAGCGGTTTTTATTTTTTCCTTTTTTATCCAGGAAGGTTTTACAAATATCGGCGATTTTGGGATATTCGGTTGTTCCGACGATGGCATCAAGTTCAGGGAGCTCTTTTAAGAGTTCTTCCTGGTAAAGCTGGGTCAGGCATCCTGTGGCGATCAGAGTTTTGCACTGCCCCTTTTTCTTGAGCTTTCCGAGATCGATAATCATATCTATCGATTCCCGTTTGGCCGATTCGATAAAACCGCAGGTATTGATGATGATGATTTCAGCCTCCTCCTCGCGGGGGGTTAAGGTAAAACCCGCCTCCTGGAGTTTATGGAGCATTACTTCGGAATCGACCTGATTTTTAGCGCAACCGAGGTTAATTAACCCGACTTTTGGATAAAGCCTTAATTTTTCTTTGATCATTTTAACTTCCAACGAGAGTCTTTTTAAGACAAAATGTGGCCGGATAAACAAAAATTGTATCACAGGAAGCGGCCTGGAAACAGCGTTTTCGTCGCCTTGACAAAACAGGGGGTGGGAGCTATATTTTAAAGAGTGAGAGAGCGGTTATTCTAACTGAAAAGGAGTGGTTGAGGTGGCTAAAGGCGAACATAACAACTGGGAAAACGAATCAGATGGGAATGAAAAGTTAAAGGAATTGGTTCGGGACCTGGCGCATGCGATTAATTCGGTTTTTGCCGAAAGCACGGAAATCCGAACCGTTATTAAAGATATTGAAGAAGAAGGCTATCAGGTAGACCTTGTTCTGGCTTCGATTACCCGTGCCCTTCATAAAGAACAAAAGGGAAAGGTAACCTTTCAGCCTCCGGCCTTACTGGAAGATGCTAAATTTGAGCTTAACCGTTTTGATCAATCCTTTTTAAAATCGATTAAAGTCCGGCCCGAAAACGATCCTCCCACAGGCAACGAGTAAGATTTTTTTACCGTAGTCCTGTTTTTGTTTTTCCTCCCTAATTTCCTCCCTTTTGTTTGACTTTCGTTTGACTTGCCTTTCGTTTTTTGTTAGTCTCTTAACAGTATTTTTCTCTGTGGGCATCTAAAAAACAATAACAACAATCCTTTACGCACAAGTAGATAAAAATGTCGAAAAATCATGTACTTCTGGAAGAAATTGCATCAAAATTACGAGTGGATATCGTCAAAATGATCTTTGAAGCGCAATCGGGTCACCCGGGGGGATCTCTTTCGGCGATTGACCTGATGACGGCCCTATACTGCAAAATCATGAAACATGACCCGGAACATCCCGACTGGCCGGAACGGGACCGCTTTATTTTAAGCAAAGGGCATGCGGCCCCTGCTCTCTATGCGTTATTGGCCCATTGCGGCTATTTTCCTCATGAAAAATTAAGCACTCTCCGAAAGATGGGGAGCCCTCTTCAAGGGCATCCTGAAAAAAATAAGCTCTCCGGGGTTGAAGCGAGTACCGGTTCGCTCGGGCAGGGGATCTCGATTGGGATCGGCATGGCTCTTGCGGGAAAACTCGATCAAAAAAGTTACCAGGTCTATGTCCTTGTGGGAGATGGAGAGGTGAACGAAGGGCAGGTGTGGGAAGCCGCTTTATTTGCCGGGAATCGTCAGCTCGACAACCTGACGGTGATATTGGACAATAATGGGTACCAGCTGGATGGAAGCCTTAAAGAGATCCTTCCGATGGACCCCCTGGGAGACAAATGGCGGTCGTTCGGGTGGAATGTTATTGAGATCAACGGCCATTTGATGGGTGAGATATTGAGTGCTTTTGAAAAAGCGAGGGGATCAAAAGGGAAACCGACCATGATTATTGCCAAAACAGTTAAAGGAAAAGGGGTCTCTTTTATGGAAAACAATAATGAGTTTCATGGAATGGCCCCTACGAAAGAGCAATTTTCTCAGGCGATGAAGGAGCTTGAACATGCTTAGGGTCATTCAAACCAACCCGGAAGGGGAAAAACCAACGGTCCGTAAGAGAATTTTAGGAAAAGCCACCCGCGATGCTTATGGCGAGGTATTAGCCGAACTGGGGAAAGAA
>JACQBY010000085.1 GCA_016201875.1 Nitrospirota bacterium | reverse complement strand
TTCGTTTTTCACTTGCCCATTCACAATCGAAGCCGTTAAGGTTTTTATTTTTTCTAAAGGAACTCTCAATTCAAATTTATGATTCCAGGGGCCACTATGCTCGTTTAGAATCTTTGGAGGATTACTTAGATTTATAGCATTCCGATTACCATACCGGCTAGAATACGAATAATCGGCAAAATTAGAAAATGTTTCAGTTTGAACAACCGCGCCAGATTCATCCTTAAGCTCAAATTTTATTTTTAGGGAAGAAACGAGGTTGTCTTCTGAATCACTAATATATTTTTGAAATTTTCCTCCTATTCTTTTATCAAATGCTACATAACAATTTTCCGATATCCTTAGAGTCATGGCTTCTTTCATTTGATCTGGATTAAACCCATTAGGACATCCAGTAAAATACTTTTTTGATATAGCCTCGAATGATGTAAGAAGGATGTGATTAGGAACGAGGTTATATTGTAAACTCATGAAATTATGTTCAACCATTGGATTTTTTCCTATTTCGACACTATAGAATGAATCCGGAAAAGGATTATCTCGAAAGAATTGATCAAAATCTTTCTCTGCCTCATCGTTTTTACTAGATTGAATGTTTACCTCAACCGCTCTAATTTCGGTAACACTGCCAATTAAAAACATTACAATCAGAAAACTAATTAAGGTATTTATTTTTTTAGCCACTTTTGCCTCCTGTCTGTATATTTGTTCAGATTTAGTTGATTCCATCGTTCTTTTCAAATGACCTTTATTTTAATTATAGATAAAAATAGATAAGTGTCAATGTTGACATACCCATATCTATGTCTGTTGTTTACTTCAATGGTTGATTACACTCTCCAAAGAAGGAATCCAGCAGATGAAAAACAAATACGAAATAAGCGAAAACATCAAGAAATTACGAGAATCGCTGAAGCTCACTCAAAGTGAGTTTGCTGAATTGATCGATTTAAGCGAAAATGCTGTTGGTAAGATTGAGCGAAAAGAAAATCTTCCTGCTGTGGAAACTCTTTATCTGATGGCTGAAAGATTGAATGTCCCGATTGATTCCCTTTTCAAGCCGTCAAAAAAAGTCCTTTCTAAAAAGAGTTCTAAAGCTCATGCTGATTTTGTTACCTATATAAATACTCTTTCTGCTGAAGATGTGACTTTCATTCATAAGCTTGCCATCCACGTTCTTAAAAGAAATAAAACCTCCTGATTATCAGTTCAATTTTTAGACCTTGTCCTGCTACTTCAGCTTTGTGACCATTTTTGCCTTTGATGTCTCAGATGATCTTCTATAAAACGATAGAGAGATAAATAAACGTTTGGAGATCAAGCGGTAGACATCCTATATTAGCCTCTGGATGCGATTTGTACGGATCAAAATGGTAAGGGAGAATCAGAGGCTCTTCAAAAGATTTGATCGAAAACTTCTTTCCGCAAGTGATGTCACTGCGGTTGCCAAAGAATATTTTAAGGAAACAGATAGGGAAGAGGTCGTTACCTTTTGTCTTGATACGAAAAATCGATTAACTGCCATCAATCAAGTTTCCGTTGGATCATTGAATCAATCCATTGTTCACGCAAGAGAAGTTTTTAAACTCGCTATTCTTTCAAATTCTGCCGCGATTATTCTTGTCCACAACCACCCTTCGGGCGATCCAAGTCCGAGTACCGAAGATGATCTGATTACGAAGAAGATACTACGGGCTGGCAAAATCCTAGGCATCCATCTTCTGGATCATGTCGTCATCGCCAACAACAAAAGATTTTCATATCAGGAAAATGGCTGGAACGGATTGTACCCAGACGTTGACGAATCTTGAATCGTTACAAGATTTCTGAATTAACGATCCTCAACGAATCGTTACAAGATTTACGATTTCGTCGAAAGTCTTATTGATTTATTAAAGATAATAATTACAACTGGCTAACGGTTCCAAATCGTTACAAAAGTTCTAATGGCTTAAAAAACTTTCCATGTTAAAACCGCCACGGTGTAACGATTCAGACCTCTTCTTATTTAAGATAAATGCAGAAAAATGTTCAGAAAAGAAATCTACATGATGAAAAATTAAAATCTGTTCTGTATCCATCCAACTTCGTCTCAAACATCAGTCGTTCCATCACTTTTGATCTCGTTGATTTGTGAAAACAAAACCTCATCTTAAAATAAACCATTCAAATTTAACCCATAATGCCGTTTAATCTTGTTTTAGATCGAAGATCAACAGGAAAAGTAGGATCGGCATGGAACCGGTTCTTAAAATCTAAATTTATCGGAAATTTGATAAATGACTTCCGAAGTGGTCTGACAGACGATGAAGAAAGGTTATAATCGGTTGATTTTGAACAGTATTCATGGACGTTCTGGAACAGAAACGGCAATAGATTGATTTGAAGAGTCGGATGCGAAATGAAAGAAGAAGAAAGTTGAAGAAGAATCGGCAGAAAAAATCAAACCTTTCCGCTTTCGTTTGATGATTCCGATTAGAAACGGTCATAGAAATATCCTTGGCATTTGATTTCAGTTCCTGTTCTGTCCGTTCCCGATCCATCGTTCAATCGTTCGTTCATGATCCTGGGCGCATGAATTGAAGTAGTAGAGGAAGATGAAAATAGATGAATCTTCTGATCTGAAAAGATCGCATCATTTCCTATCGTTGATTCCGATATTGAGTTGAATAGAATATCTTCCGTTTCCATTTCCGTTTTCTTCAATTCTCATCTTAAGAAATCAAAAAGTAGATCCTATCTTTGTAGATTTATTTCCTGGTATCCGAATCTTTGAAATAGAAGTATAGGTTTGATCCAATTTGAAAAGACCTCAATTTGAAAACTTTTTGGTTCTCAAACTGGTACCGATGGAGAGAAATTGGGATGTTGGCAACACATAATGATATCAATGAGATAGAAGAAGGATAAATAGTAATATTAATATTATTATATAGGCGACAAGAAGTCGTTGATCTTTTTTCTGGTCAAAGCCGCAATCTTTATTTCCCAAGGACTCTTCTTTTCTCCTGCTGATTTTTTTTTACTCTTTTCTAAGAGATCAACATAGAATTTAATGAATTGAGCCGAGGTTTCAATCTTGGGTTTTCCTTTAGGGTAATACATAAGGTATCTAACGAAGGCCATACTGGCCCCGACGGCTGGATCATAAACATAAGCTCCAAAGGGTTTTATTTTCGGTCTTAAGGGCGCCAGAAGAAATTCTCCATGTTTCTTATGATTGATTCTTTTAAGTTTGATATATTTTTGTTCTCTCTCTCTAAACCACTTTTCTACGTCGAAAGTAAGAAAATCTTCTATTCGGGAAATCTTTGTTTTTAACCTAATGTTTGAAGACCCGACTATTCGAAACTCTCGATGATCGCTTGGACTTCCAGTTAATTTTGACTGGCGTGGATAAATAACAAATTTGAAATGTTTCCCCCCCAGATATAATGTCCGACCAGAAAATATTTCTTTGTCTACTTTCCCCCTGAGAAGAGAAATACGTTTTTTACTTTGCCTGGCCACATCAAATAAGGTGCCGGTGCTGGTATAAGTCTTTACTGCGCTCTTCATTAACAATTCGGAGGCTACGATAGATTCGTCTTTACCCGAACAGGAAGTGTCTCCGGCAATTTCAAGATAGGAAATTTTATACCCCAATAAATCCTGCTCATATTGAGAAAGAATTCTAAAAAGCTCTTTATCCTTAACCGCCAAAATTTCGATTTTCGAATCAAACCGATATTTCCTGGCGATGCCACTGGCATAATTCATAGTAATGGTTCTGCAATACGGTTCAAGGTCCTCCAGTGGTATGAGCTTTTTTAGCTTATATAGGGGAAGCTTTACATTAATCCGGATTCGGTCGAAATAAAAGTATGATAATTTCATAAGTTAGAGTGAAAAAAATGGGCAAGGAGAACTGGAGATACACTGCCTTGCCCCCGACAAATTATTATTTATATGTCGTTCTATTTTTCTAAATTCCTTTCTCCCTTTTGTTCTTTATTAGAAAAGGAATAAGGAAATTGTGTTCCTATCCGCCATTTGGTATGTTCTTTATAGCTTTTCGGTTTGATTCCTTCTCCAGATCTTCTCTGATCTTTTTAGTGAGGTCTGGGTATCGCTCCATTATGAGCATACCCATTCGGTAGGAAGAGAAGTTATAGTAACCTACAATCTTATCAAAAAGGCCAACGACCTTTTTGGAGTAATCGAGGTCCAATCTCTGGCAGTGCTCCACTTCCTTTTGTAATTCATCTGAAATGGTAATCCATTCTCCTCTTTGCCACGTTAATAGGTATTCGGCCATTTCCTCACAACTGATGAATTCCCCGGACTCTCGGACGTGCTCTTCGATATCGTTCAAGATCTCCAGACGTCGTATATGTCTTTGTTTTTTCCCAGTTTCGGAAACAACCGGTTCCGGCATAGGCTGAAAACTCACATAAAAACCGTATGCCTGAAATCCAATTTCCTTCAGTAATTCCCTCCAGAATTCGAAAATTGGATACATAATAGCTTTCTTATCGCCCTGCCGTGAAACCCCAGAGGCATTTTTTTTTACCTCTTCTGGTAGAGCGATTATCCCCTTGTCTTCCCACTCGAGTAATTCCTCACAAAGCCAAAACAGATCTTTTTGACCGCCGCGCGTACGGTAATCTTCCTTCAATTTTTGTCTGACAAGCTCCTTATTGCTCTGATTTGTAAACATATTCGTTACTCCTAAAATTTGATTGTTTTTGGCCAAAACCCAGATTTTGAATTAGGATTGGCCTTAAATTGCTAAAGACAGGTAATAAAAATGTCTATCTATGATATAATTTGTTCATGTTATCCACCTCCTTTCGTGTCGTAACAGTCTCTTTTTAAAAATATGTTTCTCGCGATTGTACGGTGATATTTATTTTAAAAAGCAGTAGATTTTCAAAAATCGTAATTAAGGTTTAATTCAACTTGAATTCCTATTACGCAACTGTAGTATTTCATAATATAAGTTCGACTTACTTGCTTGGCATTGATTAAATTCTATGAGTCTGAGTATGAAGCTATCTCTTTTTAATTTAGGTAAGATTTTAAAAAAAATAATCATATTTCATTTTTCTTCTTGCATTTCTTCTCTCAGTTATAATTCCCTCCTTAAGAATTGAATTAATCCATAAAACAGTTTCCACAAGTCATATTCCTAATCTGACCTCAATTTCTTGAAAGAAGAATGATTTCACGATGTTTTCTAAACGCTCCAACAAAATTTCTAATTTTCCTTATGATTTTCCTTGATTCTCATCTTTAAATATCCTAGATATATAAAGTAAAAGTTACCTTATAGAATTCATTATTATCTGAACGGAAGATTAAGATTACTTTGGAATGAACAGGAAAGGTGTTGTGCTGATGGAATAGTATTGATGATTTACCAGATTAAAGAGGTAATCGCGGCCTGGGTACAAATTTATGGACTTCATCGTCCATATGTCCCAGGCCGTTCTATTTCTAGGCAAGTTAAAAGGATGTCAAATTCATGGCGATACGGGGAAATCGAAATAAGGGTTTGTATAGAGGCAAAAACGGGGAGTGGGGTGTATTGTTTTTTCTTTCGGGTCGGCAGCACGGTCCGAAAATTATTGGCTCTCGGCAAGATGCGCTCGACTACATGAATGATATGAAGGCCCGACACAGGAAGGGTCTGCTTGGCATTGATGAACTTGAAAGGAAAAAGCAGCTTGCACTTGAAGAGGCATGTGAGCTGTATCACAGAAATTGTCCAATGGATCTCTTAAATAAGAGAGGTTATTCTAAGTCACTTATGAGCTACTTTGGTGGCTCTACAAAAATCATCCTTATCAAGCTTGAGGCGTTTGATGGGTACCGGAATCATCTGGCTCAACGGAAAATATCGGTTGCAACGATCAAACAGCATTTACAATACGCAAAAGCGTTGTGGAAGCACCTTTTTCGCACAGGTTATTTACAAAAGAACGTTCTCGAGTTTCTCGTCCTGCCATTTTGCAACGATTCAAGAGTGAGATTTTTGAGAGCCGATGAAGAACTGAAATTACGAGATGTATTGAGTCCAGAGGATTTTCGGAAGGTCAGGTTTGCGATTCTAACCGGCATGCGGGCGGGCGAGATCTGGAATTTGCGCTGGGATGAAAATGTGAGCTTTGAAATTGGCTTGATTAGCCTTTTCAAAACAAAAAATGGAAAGCCTCGGCACATTCCAATTTCAGAGGAATGCCGGTGGATTTTGGAAAAACAAAAAGAGCAAAATTCCGAATGGGTATTTCCCTCGCCATCTGATCCGACAAAGCAGACGACGCATCATAACTTCATGGCGAGGACTTTTCGGCCTGCATTGAAAAATGCTGGCATCACAAATTTCCGCTTTCACGATCTTCGCCACACCTGCGCGAGCCGTCTGATCATGGCTGGTGTTTCACCGACAGTGGTACGAGACATTCTCGGCCATGCTGATTTGGCGATGGTTTCGAGATATTCTCATTTATCGCCTGAATATCTGTTAAAGAGTGTTGAGACTTTATCAAATATCGCATTGCATAAATCAAACGTAGAAACCAAAACAGAAATCAAATCGGAATCAAACGAAAAAAATCAAAAAATTACATATGAAATTGGAAAATCGGAGCCTGTAAAGGAGGTTGAAGAAAAGCTCGAACAGATAAACGGTTGATTTTATTGGTTAGAAATGGTGCGCCTGGGCCGAATCGAACGGCCGACCCACAGCTTAGAAGGCTGTTGCTCTATCCGACTGAGCTACAGGCGCATTTAGTTTAGTTCTACCGGCGTGATTTTAATCGCCTCTATAAAGTGGTCATGATCGCTTCCGGCCCAGCGACCCGATTTATGGTAGACCCCGAGAACAATGACCGGCGTCCCGACTTTTAAGGGAGGGGCAAAATAACTGAAAACCGTCAGTTCCGGGGAGGTCTCGTCCGTTTTCGACGGCGGTCCCTCTATGACCACGATTAAAAATTCGCTTCCCCGTTTTCCCCTTCCGGGGGTTACGGATCGAACCTGTCCCGATACCTTGAGTGTTTTTCCGTCATACGCATCGGGCGTAAGGCGGATGGTTTTTACCGAAACAGGGTTTAGGCTTTCTTTGGCTATACTCTCTGCCGCCAGCAGGCCGATGTCAACCAGCAGAACAACCAGAAAAATCTTGAGGGATTTTACCAATTGAGCTTTGAACAATACATGATTGAAATGTCCGCTAATGGAGTAAAAAATGATCGGGGCGAGAGGACTTGAACCTCCGACCCCCTGCGCCCAAGGCAGGTGCGCTACCATGCTGCGCTACGCCCCGATTAGAGTTAGGGGCCCATCCGGTTTCACTTCGTGAAATCCTCCGATGCCCCTAAAACCCAAACTCAGCACCAGCAAAGCTGGATGCTTCGTTTTATTTAATTTTTGGCCTTCGAGAAAGCCACTCTCAATGCCCCCAAGCCCCATGCTCTGCCCCGGCAAAGCCGGTTGCAGAGGCTTATTATCCTTTATTTTCTTTTAGGATCTCTTCGAGCTTTTTTTTCATTCTTTCTGCGGCTTTTCCTCTATGGCTTGTCCGGTTTTTTTCTTCTGCGGACATCTGGGAATAGGAAAGGCCGCTGTGCGGGAGGTAAAAAATCGGGTCATACCCGAAACCCTCTTCTCCCTTTTCTTCAAGACCAATATAACCTTCTGTCAGACCTTCTGCAAGAACAGGCTTTTTACCCGGAATGGCCAGGGCAAGGACGGTTCTGAAACGGGCAGACCTTTCTTTTTCGGTCACCCCTTTCATAAGCGCGAGGACTTTTGCCCGGTTATCGGCGTATGTGACATTTTCACCCGCATACCGGGCCGAATAAACCCCTGGAGCCCCCGCTAAGGCATCGACTTCTAGCGCCGAATCGTCCGAAAGAGCAGGCTTGCCGGTCTGTTTTGAAACTTCAACCGCTTTTTTGATGGCGTTTTCTTCGCAATTTTTGCCATCTTCTTCCACCTCTTTGACCTCTGGAAACTGATCGAGCGTCAGGAGCTTTATTGGAAGAGAGGAGAATAACGCTATGATTTCTTTAAGTTTACTTTTATTTCGGGTCGCTAAAACAAGCTCCATTTTAAGCGGTTTTCCCCGTCGGAATATCGCCGATGAGGTTTTTTTCAAGCTCGATCAACTCCAGAATCCCCTTTTTGGAATAATCGAGAAACTCTTCGAGGTCGTTTTTTGAGAAGGAGCCTTTTTCGGCGGTTCCCTGAATTTCCACAAATTCTTCTTTTCCGGTCATGACCACATTCATGTCGGTTTGAGCGTTGGAATCTTCGGAATAGTCGAGATCGAGCAAAACCTCTCCTTTGACTTGCCCGACGCTGATGGCCGCCAGATAATCTTTTAAGGGGAATTTTTTAATCAGGCCGCGGCTCCGGCTGAGGGCCAAAGCATCGGCCAGGGCGATAAAAGAGCCGGTGATAGAGGCGGTCCGGGTTCCCCCGTCTGCCTGTATGACATCACAATCGATCCAGAGGGTTCGTTCTCCCAGAGAATCGAGATCAACCACGGCCCGGAGCGACCGGCCGATTAACCTTTGAATTTCGTGCGTCCGGCCTCCCTGTTTCCCTTTAGATGATTCCCGGGGGATCCTTTCCTGGGAAGAGCGGGGGATCATCGCATATTCACTGGTGATCCATCCTTTTCCGGAGTTCTTCAGAAACGGAGGGACTTTTTCTTCGACGGTGGCGGTACAGATGACTTTGGTGTCGCCCATTTCAATTAAAACCGACCCTTCGGCGTGTTTAATAAAATTGCGGGTGATTTTTACCGGCCTGATTTCTCTATTTTTTCTTGACCCTGCTCTCATTGGGAATGGCCTTATCTTAATTTCTTATTAAAAAGTTTAAAAACTAAAGAATTTATTATATAAAATATGGGGATAAAGTTCAATGACATTTCCATACCCTGTTGATTAGAGGCCTCATTTTACATATAATAACAAATCTAACCT
This sequence comes from Nitrospirota bacterium, assembly GCA_016201875.1. Classification (GTDB taxonomy): domain Bacteria; phylum Nitrospirota; class Nitrospiria; order JACQBW01; family JACQBW01; genus JACQBY01. Next base: position 9,970 of record JACQBY010000085.1, on the reverse strand, counting down.
GAAACCGGGAACGGATGGATTAAATGAGTGAATGGGAAAAGAATTTAGAAAGAAAATTAACCAAAAAGTTTTTATCTCCCAATGCCGTCCGGGACGGTTTAACCGAGAGTTATTGCGTCTTGATTAAAAAGCTCCGGCAAAAAGAGGGGGCTTTTGTTTCAGACAGCGAGATTAACAACGCCACCTTTTCTCTGGTCCGGGAGACTTACCGCGAAAATGACATTCATTATGAAATTCCCCCCAAACCGGTGATTCTTCAGGTCGACGAGAGGGTCAGGAAGAAATTAAACGTCGACCGGATTCAAAAAGAGGTTCCCGAGGCCTATTTAGAACATCAAAGGGTCTGTCAGGAACTTCTCGACCGGATGGACTCCTGATCCCGGAGTCTATCCATGACCCTGCGCGTCGTTCTCAAGGTTGCGGCCTTGCCTCTGATCCCCTTTTCGACAGCAGAAAAATGTTTTTAGGAATGGTTTTTTGAACGGTCTTATTGTTTTTGCGAAAAAGCCTCTTTTGGGCCGGGTTAAGACCCGTCTCCAGCCGGAAGTGACCCCGGAAGAGGCCCTGAAAATTTACCGCGCCTTTTCTGAAGATACGATTGAAAAGGGGGCCTCTTTTCCCGATACCCGGATATGGCTCGGGGCCTTTCCCGATTCTGATGACCCCTGGTTTCTCGAACTCTCGCAAAAATATCACCTCCGCCTCTTTAATCAGGAGGGAGAGGATTTAGGGAAGCGGATGGAGGGGGCTTTTCACCTGTTAACCGATGAAAAGATCGATCTTAAGGTGATTATCGGGACAGATACCCCCCATCTTCCGTTAAGTTATATCAAAATGGCCTTTGACTATTTAAAAACCGTTCCGGTGGTGATTGGCCCAAGCCGCGACGGAGGATATTATCTTTTAGGGATTTCGGGAGACCCGCCGCCGATTTTTGATCATATTCATTGGAGTACCGGGTCGGTTTTTAAAGAGACGGTTCAAAAAATAGAGGGGCTTAAAATTCCCTACCGGCTTCTCCCCGAGTGGTTTGATATCGATACGTATCAGAATCTGGTTGATCTCTATTCCCGGCTCTCTTTATCAAACAGCTTCGGGGGGACTCTTCCTCCGAGAACATGGAGCGTTCTGAATTCAATAAAATCTTTTAAAGGAAATAGAAGCGTTGAACAAAACCGGTAAAAAACCAAATACACTTGGTCTTTATCTCAATTTTCCATTTTGTCCGGTGAAATGCCACTACTGTTCGTTTGGTTCCAGGCTTTTTCACCGGGAGACAGTCGACCGGTATATGGCGGCCCTGAAAAAGGAGATCCGACATTATGGAGAGGACCCTCTTTATCGGGAGAGAGGGGTCAATACGGTTTACCTCGGGGGAGGAACCCCCACGCTGATTTCCGATGAGCTCCCCGGTTTGCTCGATGAAATAAAAACCCATTTTCAAGTTGCCCCATCGGTTGAAACGACCCTTGAAGCCTATCCTTCCGGCATGACTGATGAGAGCTTTTCCCTATTGAAGGAGGGAGGGTTTAACCGGATCAGTTTCGGAGTCCAATCTTTTTTCGATGGGGATTTAACCTTTTTTAACCGGGACCATACGGTCCAGGATGTTTATCAGGCTTTTAACCAGGCCCGGCAGGCGGGCTTTAAAAACATCAGTCTTGATCTGATTTACGGCCCTCCGGGCCAAACGTTAGCCAGGTGGGAAGAGAATCTCACGCTGGCCCTTGATCTGGAGCCGGAGCATCTCTCTGTCTACGGATTGACGCTGGAAGACAAAACCTATTTTGACTATTTAAAAGATCACGGCAGATTCATCGAGGCCGATGACGGCCTTCAGGGAGAGATGTACCTGGCCGCTTTGCGGCGGTTGAAGAGCAGGGGATATGAGCAATATGAAGTTTCTAATTTTGCCCGTCCCGGGTTTGAATGCCGGCATAACCTTTATTACTGGACTCAGGGGAATTTTCTCGGCCTGGGAGCGACGGCTTCTTCTTATGTTGAAGGGACCCATTTTTCAAATATCTCTTCGATTGACGGGTATATCCGAAAAATGAGTGAAGAGGGGTCTGCCGTGGAACATTCAGAAACGCTCGACCCCGAAAGCCGGTTTAAAGAAGCGCTGATATTCGGCCTCAGGAAATGTTCGGGAATTACCCTGTCCGATTTTGGCCCCGAGTATGAGGATTTTCTTGAAAAATACCGGGTTAAATTAAAAAAGCTGGCGGGCGAGGGGTTTTTAAAAAATGACCATCAGGATGCTTTCTCTTTGACCGATGCCGGTCTTCTTTATTCGGACCATATTTCGATGACCTTAAGCTAAGAGATAACCTGCCGATGAATTGGATTCTTGTTTCGTTTTTAATGATTTTAACCGGGAATCCGATCCTCGCTTTAGTCCTTCTTCTTGTTTTCTATGGTGTTCTTGACCGGCAATATTTCGGGTTCTTCCCGCAGATGTCGCAATGGGTAAAACGGCGCCAGGAGATCAGCCGTTTATTGACCACCCTTTCAATTAATCCAAACGACCTGTCTGCCCGGCTGGCCCTTGGGAGGGCTTATGTGGTCAACAGAGAGGCGGAAAAAGCGGTGCCTCATCTGGAGCCTGCCTTTGAGCGGATGAAGGAGATGCCGGATGTTCATTACTACCTGGGACAGGCCTACCTGAAAACAGGCCAGGCGGAAAAGGGGAAATCGTTGATTTTAAAAACGATCGAAATGGACCCCCGATTTCAGTACGGAGAGCCTTATTTGCGTCTGGGGGAATATTGTTTGAGTGTCGGTGATTTTGAAAAAGCGCGGGAACTGCTGGAAACGTTTTGTTCGATTCACACCTCAAGCTCTGAGGGATTTTATCATTTGGGGCAGGCACATCTGGGGCTCGGGAATAAAACCGAAGCGGCGGAAAGCTTTAAAAAATCAATTGAAGTCTGTAAGATTTCCCCCCGGTACAAAAGACAGATCGACCGGAAATGGGCCTGGAAATCGAGAAAAACCATGGTGACTACTCTATGAGGCCCTGCGCCGCAGTCGCAGAAAATATTATGCCCAGAAAGATCTGCCAGTGTATACAGGTCTCAGTAAATCCTGCATCGAAATAATTCCGCCGACTCTGGAATCGATCGATACCGCGAGGTGGCGCACCTTATGTTTAAACATCATGTCGCTTGCGTCATTGTCGGTTTTTTGTTCATCGATGACAAAGGGGACAGACATGACTGCTTCGACCTTAACGACGTAAGTGTTCAGGTCTTTTGCAAGAAGATTCTTGATAATATCCGATTCTTCGAGAATGCCGACGATTTCAGTTCCTTTGTAAACCAGAAGGCTTCCGATCTTCTTTTCGGCCATGAGATTAACCGCTTCACGGATTGTTTTGGTTGCGTCTATTTTAACGGGGTTTTTGGTCATAATATCTTTTACTTTTACCATAGAGACTCTCCTTTTGAAAAGGTGTGATGCTTTGTAACGAGTTACCATCATGCTTTTATGCAAGTGACATGCCAAATATTAATTTATATAATTATTAATAAAATCATGCAGTTAAGTGTGTCTATCGGATTTCGGACTGTTTCATTCCTAAAACAGACTGTTTCATGGGGCATTTTTTCTGCACTATTTTCCTCTTATTTCAATCCATAATGCCTAAAAAAGCCTAAAACCTGAAAATCAGAGGTTGACAACCGAAAAAATCTATTCATAATCAATTTATTTAACTCCTGAATGGGAAAATATGACCTGGAAAAAAGCGTATGAAGGGGTCGCCATGTTTGCCGATCCTATCCATGAGTACATCCCTTTTACCACCCCTGCTTCCAGGGAGAAGGATGAAGTTACAGAAAAAGATCTGATCGATACCCCCTGGGTACAGCGATTAAGATATGTTTACCAGTTGCAGTCCGCCCGGTGGGTCTATCCTTCCGCAGAACATACCCGGTTCCAGCATTCCCTGGGGGCCATGCATATCGCCAGCCGGTTTGCAAAACGGTTATATCCTTCGTTGAAAGAGGTGATCAAGAACCCCCCTTCGGTGGAGTATATCGAAGAGGTCCTGAGAATCGCCGCGCTCCTTCATGATTCGGGACATGGACCTTTTTGCCATTTCTTTGATCATAATTTTCTTGAACAATTTCATCTGACCCATGAAGATATCGGCCAAAAAATTATTATGGATGAATTGGGCCAGATGATCAAAAAGATCAAAAGGAGTCCTTCGGGCCCGTTCAAGGCGGGTGAAAAACTGGTCCCCGAACAGATTGCCTTCCTGATTAAAAAAGATTATCAAAAAGACAAAAAGCAGTTCCCTCAGTGGCTGACGTTTCTTCAGCCTTTGCTGGGGGGGATCTACACGGCGGACAACCTCGACTATGTCTTGAGAGATGCCTATATGTGCGGCGTGTCGATCGGGCCGGTAGATCTCGACCGGCTGATTTATTATACCTTTTTTTCGGAAAAGGGGCTAACGCTCCACCGGTCCGGTTTTCCCGCCCTGAGCATGTTTTTAAACAGCCGTCTCTATATGTATTCCAATGTCTATTATCACCGGACCACGCGGGCGATCGATCTCCACCTGAAAGAAATTTTTCAGCCGACTATTCAGCAGATCCTTCCCAAAAATCCTTTGACCCAGATGAGCGAATATCTCCATCTGACCGACTGGTCTTTGATTGAAGAGGTGCGGAAATGGAAGTCTTCAAAAGAAAAAGAAAAGCAGAAGCTGGGACTCGAATGGGACAAGATCCTGAGCCGCCAGGTAAAATGGAAAATGGCGTTTGAGACGACCCTTTCTATCAAGACTCCTGAAAAAGGGAATATCATGATCGGAACGGAAGAGCTTGAAAGGAAAATCAGAACGGTTTTAAGTCCGCCGCTGAACAAGGTTGTTTTCCGCGTCGATATGCCCGGCCAGGACCCCCGGCCCATCAATCCTCTGATGATGGGAGAACAGCAGATTTATATTTATAATCCCTCGACCAAAAAAGTTTCCAAAGAGGCCTTGTGGGAGTTTTTTGATTATATTCCCGCCCGTATTTATCAATGCCGCGTATTTACCTTAAATCATGACCTGGATGAACAGCTTTCAGAGGCGGTAGAAAAAGTTTTCGGGGAGGCGACGGCCCAGATCCCGACCAATATCTAATCCGCCGCGTCTTTTCAAAACTCTTCCTCCCCGCCGGATTCCTTTCAAAATATGGTTGAATTAAAAAATATTACGAAGATTTACCGCCAGGGGCCTTTAGAAATCCCGGCCTTAAAGGAGATTAATCTCCAGATTCCTCAGGGAGAGTTCTGCCTCCTGATGGGGCCGAGCGGGTGCGGAAAAAGCACCCTGTTAAACCTTGTCGGCGGCCTCGACAACCCCACTTCGGGGGAGCTCTTCTTCAACGGAAATTCGACTGCGGCGTTTACCGACAGGGAGTGGACAATCTGCCGCAGGACAGAGATCGGAATCGTCTTTCAATTTTTTAATCTTTTGCCGACTCTCCCCGTTTACGAAAATGTTTCTCTCCCCCTCGTTTTAAATAAAATATCTCGAAAAGAAACCGACGCGCGGGTGCTTGAGCTGATCGGCCGGATGGGTTTAAAAGACAAAGTCAGAAGTTTGCCCGGCACCCTGTCGGGGGGGGAGCAGCAACGGGTGGCAATTGCCCGCGCGCTGGTCCATTCCCCCCGGATTCTTCTGGCGGATGAGCCTACCGGAAATCTCGATACCCGAATGGGCCGGGAGATCCTGGCTTTAATCCAATCGCTTTCAAAAGAAAATAAAATGACCGTGATCATGGCGACTCACAGCCAGGAAACCGCTGCTTTCGGCGACCGGATCATCCCCCTGAAGGACGGTCGAATTTCAAGTTAAACGGGGTAATAAAATAGATGATCCTCTTGCTCAACATCTGGAGCTTTTCCCACTTTAAACTCCTCAAATCGAACACCGCCCTGACCCTTCTGGGAATTTCTCTGGGCGTTGCCATTTTTACCGCGGTTCAAACAGCCAATCAGAACATCCAGGACTCTTTTCGGTGGACCATTCATCAGGTCGCGGGAAAAGGAGATCTGGAAATCAGGGGGGGCGACGCCGGGTTCCCGGAGGGGTCTATTGTTCAGGCAAGGGAGCTTCCCGGGGTCAGAGAGGCGATGCCGGAGATTATTCAATCTGTTTCCGTTCAGATGGGAACGGAGCCCGAAGAGGTCATGGTGCTGGGCCTCGATTTTCTGCAGGATTCCCGGTTCCATAACTATACGGTGGAGCAGGCCGGTCCTCCCGCCCCATTTGATTTTCTTCCCCTTTTAGAGCCCGATGCCATCATTCTCTCCGATTTTCTGGCAAAGCGCCTCCATTTGAAAGTGGGATCGCCGTTTATTTTTAAAATCGGGAGAGAACGGATTCAGTCCCATGTTGCCGGGATTCTCCGTTACGCCGATGATCTTCCGCCTCCCTTCGGGGGTTTTTTTGCCTTAATGGATATCGCCTCCTCCCAGCTTCTGTTTCACAAACTGGGAAGGCTCGACGGGATCACCCTCCTGCGGGAGGAAGAGGTTTCGGCGGGCGATCTTGAAGCAGAGGTGCAGAGGGCTTTTCCGGGCCTTCTGGTCCAAAGCCCCGATCAGAAAAACAGAATGATCGATAGCATGCTCGGATCCTTTAATCTCAATTTAAAGGCCCTGAGCGGCATATCGGTTTTGGTCGGGATGTTCCTTATTTATAACACCCTTTCTATTCTGGTGGTCAGGAGAAAGATTGAAATCGGGATTTTAAGATCGATCGGACTGTCGGGGAAGGAGGTCTTTTTCTTAATTCTCCTTGAAGCGCTTTTACTGGGGGTTGTCGGAACGACCCTTGGGATCGCTCTCGGTTTTTTGATCTCGGGAGCGGTTTTAAAAGCGATTTCTCTGACGATTACGTCGCTTTATTTAAAAGTTTTTGCCCGGGAGGTTTATCTCCCCTTTTCGGTGGGGCTGGAAAGTTATGCCGTGGGTCTCGGAGTGTCGCTCCTGGCGGCTTCTTTCCCGGCATGGGAGGCCTCGAAGATTCTGCCGGGGGATAATCTGGTCCGCCAGGGGGAGCGTGTCAGGCCGGGTTTCAAAAAAAGGCTTTTAGGGGCAGGAGGGATCTGTTTAATCGTGTCGATCGGACTGGTTTATCTCCCTCCGGTTTTCCGGGAGCCTCTTTTCGGTTATCTCTCCGCCCTCTTCCTTTTGCTGGGGCTCTCTTTGATGATCCCCTCCCTGATATTTATTTTGAACAGCGTTTTAGATCTTCCGTTATTCCAAAACCGGATGGTTTTTTTAAAAGTCGCCGGGGGAGGTTTTTCCCGGCAGCCGGCGAGGAATGCGATCGGCATTGCCACACTGATGATGAGCGTCGCCCTTTTAATCAGCGTCACCCTGATGATTCACAGTTTCCGGAAAACCTTAAACGACTGGTTCAGCCAAACGATTAAAGCGGATTTTGTGGTTGAACCTGCCGGCTGGCTGAGCCCGGGGCCTCTTTCTCAGGCGTCTCCAAAACTCGGGGAGAAGATCCATAAAATAAAAGGAGTGGCGGCGGTAGATCTCTACCGGGAAGATCATCTCCTCTACCGGAACGAGCCCTATCTGTTGAACTCCAGAAACCTTTCCATTCACAGGGAATACAGCCGGTATCTGCTGACAGCAGGAGAGCCTGAAGAGATATTGCAAAAAGTGATTTCCGAAAACGGCGTGCTGATTTCCGAAAGGTTTTCTTTTCAACACCATCTCCGTCCGGGAGATCTCCTGACCCTCGATACCCCTTCGGGGCCGGCAAGTTTCAGGGTCGGAGGGGTTTTTTATGATTATACAACCCAGGGGGGAAAGGTGGTGATGGACCGCTTCCTCTACCTGAAATACTGGAAAGACCCTGCGGTGAATATCCTGGCCGTCTATCTCGGAAAAAATAAAATTCCGGAAGGGGCCGAAGAAGAGGTCAGGAAAAAGATCAGCCTTTTGATCCGGGGAAAAGGGTTGTTTGTGATTTCCAACCGGGAGATTAAATTCAAGGTCATGGAGATCTTCGATCAAACCTTTTCGGTCACGCGCGCATTGGAGTGGATCACGATCTTAATCTCTCTTCTGGGGGTGATCAATATGCTTCTGGCGAACCTTCTCGATCAAAAAAGAGAAATAGGGATTTTGCGGTCGCTGGGAGCGACCCGCCATCAGATCGGGACGTTAACCCTTTATGAAGCCGGCTGGGTGACCCTGATTGCCAATCTCATGGGGGCGGCCGGCGGCCTTGGACTTTCCCTGATCTTAATCTATGTGATCAACAAACAATCGTTTCTCTGGAGCATTCAATTTGATTTCTCCGGAATGGTCTTTCTAAGAACGTTTCTCCTGGTGACGAGCGCCGCTCTTCTGGCGGGATATTTTCCGGCTAAAGAGGCGACAAGAGGGAATATCGCGGAATCTGTACACTATGAGTAGAGTTTCTCTTTTTCGATTCCCAATGATCCTGTTTGTTTTTTTTGCGATGATCCTCTGCGGCCAGGGTATCGGGCAGGGAAAAGAGTTCAAACAGGCGGCGCCGGGATATGTTTTCCATTTTCCGGCGGACCATGGATCCCACGACGACTATCAAATGGAATGGTGGTATTTTACCGGCCACCTTTTGTCAAAAGGGGGATTGAAACAGGGGTTTGAGCTTACTTTTTTCCGGACCGGCATTCAGAAGGATGCCATACGGCAGAACCCTTCTGGATGGCGCGTGGAAAATATTTATTCAGCCCACTTTGCCCTGTCGAATGAATCGGTCCGCCAGTTCTGGTTTGAGGAAAAAATGAGCCGGCCGGCCCTGGGGAGGGGAGGATCGGAGAAAGGGCATCTTCAGGTCTGGATCGATAACTGGCAGGCCAAAGAAGAAAAAGGGATTTTTTATTTAAGCGCCGTTGCCGGGTCCGGAAAAAGTAAAAAGAAAGTCGAGTTGACCCTCATTCCCGAAAAACCGGCCGTGGTCCATGGAGAGCGGGGGGTAAGCCCCAAAGACCGGCATTCGGAAAACCATTCTCACTATTATTCGCTTACCCGTTTAAAAACGTCGGGGGTTCTGACGTGGGATGGCGCGGAGGCCAGGGTCGAAGGGGTAAGCTGGATGGACCACGAATTCGGATCGGCCCTTCTTTTGCCCGGCCAGGCCGGTTGGGACTGGTTTTCCGTTCAGTTGAACGATCGGACCGAATTGATGCTTTATCAGCTGAGAAACAGGGATAAGACCCCCCCCTTTTCTTTTGGCACTTTTATCGGAAAAGACGGAACGGCCACGACGCTCCGTCAGGAAGATTTTGAAATCAAATCGACAGGAAAATGGCCCTCTCCCCTGGGAGGCTTTTATCCGATGGGGTGGGAGATCGCGATTCCGGGTAAGAAGTTGTCCCTTGTTTTGACGCCTTCTTTTTTCAATCAGGAGTTGAATGTGTTTGGCCGAAGCCTGAGATACTGGGAGGGGAGCGTTTTGGTTTCCGGATCCTCTTCAGGAGCGGGTTACGTCGAGATGACCGGTTACGGGAGCCCGTTCCCCCGATAACGGAGGATCAGAGGCTCCCAGTCTGTTTTCGCAGAAGGGACAAAACTTCCAGCTCAACTGGACGGTTTGATTGCAGCGGTGGCATCTGTTTTTCGGCTTTTCACCGCACATCGGACAGAGGGTGAACTCGCTTCTGAAATGGTGGTCGCAGTTTTTGCAGAAGGCGTCTAAATGTTCATCCGCCCCGATGCATCGGATAATCTCTCCAAGCGTGGTCTTCCCCTCTTTTACTTTGTCAAACCCGTTTTCGCCCATCGAGACGAAACCGGCGTCGTGGCAGGCGTTTTTAAACTGGAGTTCTGTGGGGTTTAGAGAGATGACCTGCCTGAGTCTGGAATTCATCGGGAGGATTTCGTATACGGCGTTTCTTCCTTTGAATCCTGTCTGGTGGCAGTTTTTGCACCCCTTCCCTTTATAAAACTGGGTCTT
>JACQBY010000084.1 GCA_016201875.1 Nitrospirota bacterium | reverse complement strand
CCACCCTTGCATAAACTTATGAGCGTCACATCGGGTGCTGATGACCCCTTTTTGTGAAATGGCTTTCTTGATATTTTTTCCGCCGGCAGGCATGGCAATATTCAAGATGGATACCCCTTCCATGTGAAGATGGGTATTATGGAGTACGGGATCTGAATTCCTGATTTCATAAGAATTCCCCACCATTCCAGTCTGAACATGAGGCACAAAGCGGCAATGGCGATTTTCAATGATGATGTCAGCGGAAAGAGGTTTTTTCCCGCGCGAAATATCTTCAATGCTGATGACGACGTTTCCCAGGCCTTTGTTTTCCCGGTTGATCAGGTAGGTTTCCTCTTCTACCGTTGAACCGCAAAACTCAGGGTTATTGACTACCTGATGAGGTTGATTGGTGGGAGGGTTCCCCTTGAATTTAATGGCGCCAGAAAGTTCTCCCCCGTTGGTGACAGGCATCACTTCGTACGCAAATAAATTCGACTGAACTCCGGACCCAAAAAAGAGAATCCAGAATAATCCTGCCGGCAGGAATTTTCCGGTTAATCTTGAAAGTATCAGCATTTTTTCCTCCAATTTGATCATCTTTCTTCCCGGCGCTCTTCCCGGTTCGTTCCGGACTCCTTCAATTCACTGACGAACGCTTTGAGTTCCTCTGCCATCTTTGAAAGCCTCATCGAAGCCGAAAGAACGTTAGCCGCTCCATCTGCGGTGCTTTTTGAGGCAACGACCATCCCCGAGATGTTTTGAACAACCTCACCGGTCTCTTTAGCGGCTTCTGTGATATTCCGGGTGATCTCGCCCGTGGTGACAGTCTGTTCCTCCATCGCACCCGCGATGATCGTTGAAATTTCGTTGATCTGACCGATCACCTTGCCGATCTCCGAAATGGCCGAAACGGCTCCCCTGGTGTCCGACTGGATCAGTTCGATCTTTTTGCTGATCTCTTCGGTGGCATTGGCCGTCTGTTTTGCCAGTTCCTTCACCTCGCTGGCCACCACCCCAAATCCTTTTCCGGCTTCGCCCGCCCGGGCCGCCTCAATCGTGGCGTTCAACGCAAGGAGGTTGGTCTGCTGGGCTATCGATGTAATGACTTTGACGACCTTTCCGATCTCGGCGCTCGATTCTCCCAGTTTCAAGACGATGCTATTGGCCGATTCGGCCTCTTCCACAGCCTGATGGGTGACCCTCGTCGCCTCCTGAACATTTCTGGATATCTCTTTGATGGTGGCCGACATCTCTTCAGCCGCCGCCGCAACCGTCTGCACATTCTGGTTGGTCTGTTCGCTCGCGGCCGAAACGACGCTGACACGCCGGCTGGACTCCTCCAGATTGGCGCTCATCTTCTGGCTGGAAGCCGAAAGCTCTTCGGACGCGGAGGTCAGATGCCGGGACGATTCGGTGACTCGGGCCAGCGTCTTTCGAAGCGTGTCCCGTTCATCCTGTAAGTGAAGGGTAAGGCCGATGTAGGAATCAATGGCCAGGGTCATGTCAAAAAACATGATCTTCATCAGGGATTGCAGAACCAGAGCCAGATTCCCGCGGGGTTTTGTTTTTACACCCGCTTTGCGGGCAACTCCCCTCCCCATTTCCTTAAACAGAGCCTCTGTAACCAGCCGAAGGTAAAGGTTGTAGGTTCCAAGATACCACTGGGGTTTTAAGTCGACCCGCACATGGGCCAGACCGATCTTGACCCGCTCTTCAACATACTCCATATCATAGGGCCCCTCCATCAACCGGTTGAAATAGCTCTTCTGGGTTCCTTTCAGGCGGCGGACGATGGCCTCATCCGGAATAAGTCTCCCCAGGCTCTCAAATTTCATCAGATGGTCGTAGAGTTTATCGATGATTTTATCCGAATGTTTCCTGAGCATTGGAGCGGCCGCGTGGATCCGTTCCTCATCCTCCTGGCTGATCTGGAGAAAGTCTTTTCGTTCCTGAATCTTCTCGCGGCTCTCCAGGCCGAGCGCTTCAATTGTCCGCCTTATCATCTCCTGCTGATCGGTTGATGTTTCCATTGATTTCTCCTTTTTCTCCCCTATTCAGGATTGTCCTTTTGCTTTACTGTTTACGCTGGAATAGCTTCCCTAACCCGTGCCGGCCGGACCTGTTACCTCAGCAACCGCCTCGCTGTTGAGCACGAGAAGGATCTCATCCTTCAGTTTGTAGACGCCCTCTACGACGGAAAGGAACCCGGCATCCAGATTCTTTGGCGGAGGCTCAAAAAGGTCCGGCCCGACCTCGATCACCTCTCCGATCCGGTCAACCATTAGCGTTATCAGGCCATCCGTGGTTTGAACCACAACGCTCATCCTTTCTAATCCCTCCGGACGGGGTGGAAATTCCAATCGTCTGCGGAGATCCATGACCGTCACAATCTCTCCCCGAAGGTTGATCAGCCCCGCGATCATGGAGGGGGCGAGCGGCACGGCCGTCATCGGCCCGGGAATCAAAATCTCCTGAACCTTCACCGCCTCCACGCCGAAAAAGTGATCGCCGAGGTAGAAGGTGACATACTGACGATTGTTGGCGTGCCGCCGGTCGGCTCTGGCCGTCCGTCGCTCTTCTCCCGCAGGAAGGCCGCTCTCCTGCCGGCGCCGTTCCGCTTCCCGCTGGACCGGCTTGCGGTCATCGGTTGAAGGCTTCTTTTGGGAATTGATTTCGGAACTATCGGCCATTGGACTCTCCCTTTATGGTATTGATCTGAGGATTCCTGATCGCCCCGTGCCATCCCTCCGACAGGGCCATTTCAATGATTTTTGAGGGGTCGAGAAGATCGACAGTTTTTCCCTGGACGACCGCCGAACCATGGATCCCCGGTTTTCCGGCGGCCGCGCGGTGGATTGTCACACTCTCCTCAACAATATCGAGAATCTCTTCCACAACGAGTCCGACGCTCTTTGGGTCGTCCGAAAAAACAACCACAGGAACTGTTCCATCCCTTTTCGGCGGCGTGGCCTCCCCCAAAATACCGTCTAAACCGATCAACGGCAGGAGACCGCCGCAATACTGGACCACTTCTCCCCCGATGATTTGCTCAATGCGGGAAGCCTCGAATTCCTCCAGCCTGTCCACCCGCGACAGCGGAATCGCAAACCGGTTGTGTCCGGAAACGTTAACGAGCAGGAGGCTCTGCCGTTTCCCGTCGGCTAACCCCGGAAGTTCCTCCTGAGCCGGCAGAACCCGCTCTTCCCTGCCGGCCCGGAACAATCCCTCTTCCCGGGCAATCCCGGCCACATCCAGGATCAAGGCGACCTTTCCATCCCCGAGGATCGTCGCACCGGCGAAGACCGTGAGTCCCTTCAGTGGCTGGCCCAGAGATTTGACAACAATCTCCTCGCTGTCGATGACCTCATCCACCAGCAGTCCGAAAGACTCTTTCCCGGCTCCCAAAACGACGACATTTTCGCCGCAGTGAGATCCGTTTTCTCCAGAAAGCCGAAAGACCTGTTTTAAGTGAAGGAGGGGGAGGAGCATTCCCCTCAGGCGGAAAAATTCGGCATCATGGATCATCTCGATGCGCGCTCCGGCCTCCTCCTCCAGACAAACCAGTTCGAGAATGCTTGCCTGCGGAATCGCAAAGAGCTCTCCTCCTGTTTTCACCATCAGGGCGGGAATAATCGCGAGGGTCAGCGGGATTTTAATCCGGAAGGTCGTTCCCATCCCGGTCCGGCTGGAAATGTCGACCGTCCCCCCGATCTTCTCGATATTCGTCCGGAGAACGTCCATCCAGGCGCCGCATCCGGAAACGTTTGTCATGCCGTCTTCCGCCGATTTCACCTTCTCCAGAGCCATCCCGCCTCCGTCGTCTCTGATCTCGATGCTGATCTCTCCTCCCTCGTGAAAAGCCTTGAGGAAGAGAGTCCCTTTGGCCGGCTTTCCTTTCTCCTTCCGCACCTCTGGAGCTTCAATGCCCTGTTCAACGGCATTCCGGACAATATCTGTCAACGGCTCCTTGATCGCTTCCAGAAGGGTCCGGTCAAGTTCGGTATCGGCCCCTTCCATCACCAGGTCCGCCTCTTTGCCTCCTCTCCGGGCCAGATCGCGCACAAGACGGGGAAATTTGTCCCAGAGATTCCGGATCGGCTGAAGCCGCGTCTTCATCACGGCAGCCTGAAGTTCGGTTGTCACCAGATTCATCCGCTGGGCCATGGCGTTATCCATCGCGTCGTTCCGCTGACAGACGGACTGCAAAAGCTCATTGCTAGACGACTCAGCTCCCGATCGGACCTGATTTTCCAATGCAGGGCCAGGGGCCTGATTCCCGGGAAATGGCCCTTCTCCATTTTCCGCTCTTTTTTCCGGAATGACTTCCAAAGCTTTCATTCGATATCCCCCTGTCACTGGAGTGATTGCAGTCTCGGCAATTCCAGTTTGTAATCATTCGCCCGAGCGATCAGGGCAAGCCTGCAATTCAGCACAGCCCAATGACCGTATCGTTCATGATACCGGTTAAGCAAACGGCCAAGTATCTCTTTACCGTCTCCTTTCAAACTCAGGAGATTCCCTTCGTGATCAATTTCCAGACCTGAGATCTCCCTGGCAACTGAAAAGGTCTGCTCCAGTCCCAGCACCCCTTTCTGCCGCTCCAGAACAAAGGTAATCAGATCCGAATAGTCTTTCTTTGCGGCTCCCCCCGGAACCTCTTTATTCGCGAAGAGATCCTTCTGCATCAGGGAAAGTCCGCAACGGAGGTTACTGAGAGACCGTATATGATGATCCACATTCTGAGTAATAATACTTCCATGCTGAGGAAGGATTTGTGAAATCATCAGGGGACTTAGTTTTGACATCGCCGCCCGGAGATGCTCGGAAGATGCCATATAATCCTCGTGAAAACCTCGCATCGCCTCTGTATAATTGTTTCCCGCAAAAAGGCTCCAATCATAGGTAAGCGCTCCGAAAACATCTCCGGAAAAGAGGAAACGGGTCCGCTTGTCATAGGTCATAAACGTTCCGGGACAGTGGCACCATGGTGTAAATAAAAACTCGAGCTTGCGGCCGCTCCGCAGGGTGAGGCTCCAGTCGTTTTGATCGACCAGGTAATATTTTGACCGGATGCCGTAATGACGGAGGAGCACAGCGGTGCGGCTGTGGGTCACAATCTGAAACTGGTTCGTTCCCAGCGCTTCCTCCCACAAAGGAACGCTTGCACAGAGATCAGGATCCTGATGAGAAAGAAGGATATAACGAATCTTCCGGGTTGAAACAACCTTCTGGACTTTGTCACGAACACCGGCATAATAAAGTGTCGACCCCGGCTCAAACAGGACCGCCTCATCCCCGTCATTCAGCACATAAGAATTGGCCTTAAAAGGCGTCTTTTCATCGGTTACCCCAACCCAGGAAATCTCAGGATTAATATTGACCGCTTGATTCAGATCAACCATCGGATTATTCCTTTCTTCTACTTTAAGGTTAATTTCCTTGACGGCACGTTCTTCTCCTATTTTAGGGGCTCACGTCGCCCCCTCCACCGGCAAAGCCGGATGGAGCCTTCCCCCCCTCTCGCTCGCCTTGCTCGCTGGTATCTACTTTAGAAATTAATCTCCTCAACAGGAACCGGGCGTTTAATAAAATAGCCTTGCGCTTCGTCACACCCTAACGCCGCGAGCTGTTGATAGGTCTCCTGATTCTCTACCCCTTCGGCCACCACGGTTAAATCGAGCGTATGAGCCATCTCAATGATCGAACGGACGATCAGCGCATCATTTTTATGGATGGTCATTTCCCTGATAAATGACTTATCAATCTTGACGGTTTTGATCGGAAGCTTTCGCAGATAACTCAGCGAAGAGTACCCGGTGCCAAAATCATCGATTGAAAAATGGATCCCCGCATTGCTTAAACAGATCATTGCATCCATCACTTTTTCCGCATGGGTCATCATGGAAGTTTCAACGACCTCCAGATAGACCAGCGAGGGGTCGATTGCAAAAAATTGAAGGAGGTGGACCATCTGTTCACAAAAATAGGGATCTTCCAGATTTCGAACCGAAATATTAACGGCCATACTGACTTTCTTCCCCTCCCGGCGCCAGGCATGGCACTGACTGAGCGCTTTCTGAAGAATATACAATGTCAGCGGTTTGATTAAACCGGTCTGCTCGGCCGGGAAAACAAACTGGTCCGGAGGAATCAAACCGCGTACGGGATGGCGCCAGCGGACCAGCGCTTCAACTCCTGAAACCAGACCTGTATTAAGATTGACGATCGGCTGGAAAAGGAGAAACAATTCCCCATTCTCAATGCCATGGGATAATTCTCCCAGCAGGGCGAATTTTTCAGGACTGTATTGATCGATTTCCGGATGATAAAAAGTGTGGGAAAGTTTATGTCGTTTCGATTCGTACATGGCGATATCAGCTCTCCGGAACAAAGTATCCGGTTCTTCTCCATCACGGGGATAAAGAGCGATGCCCATGCCGGCTTCTATCACAAGAGGTATTTCTTTAATTTCAAAGGATCCCCGCAAAACCTTTAAAAGTTTCTGCAAAACAACATCAATATGTTGAGCAGAGGCCATCGGGAGAATGATTCCGAATTCATCCCCCCCGAGCCGGGCAATCGTATCCGTCGGCCGCAAAACCTTCTTAAGACCCGCAGAAACCAGCAAGAGGAGGGAATCCCCGTAAGCATGGCCCAGGGTATCGTTCACCTCTTTAAAGCGATCCAGATCCATCACCACAATGGCAATGGCTTCATTTCTTGGACTGTTAGCTTGAATGTTTTCTCCAATCAGATCGTAAAACTGAAGCCGGTTCGGAAGGCCGGTTAAAGAATCATAATAGGCCATCTGATGGAGTTGCCTAAACGCCAATTGCTTCTCGTCAACCAGATGATTGTATGAATCAGCCAGCTCTTTCAGCTCATCATGAGAGCGGACAAAGAGTTTTTCAGTAAAATCCCTATCTTCAAGTTTTTTAAATTTGTTGACCAGGAGGCTTAACACCGCGCTGATTTTCCGACTGATCGCAAAGACAGAAATAATTGCAATCAGGGCAAATAAACTTGTCAGCAGAACAAGTTGATGAGTGTTTTTACGTATGTGGATCTCTACCTGTTTTAAGGAAAGGTCCAGACGGATCCATCCGTGTACTTTGTTGTTTAAAAACATCGGTTCAAAAATGGCAAGCGTCTCGATCCCTTCCTTGTTCCGATAATAGGCAATCGTCTCTTTTCCGGACTTCCGGGCGGTCTGATAAAGTGAATCACCGGACAAAATCTCTCCGATTCTTAATGGGTCATTGGCCGCCATTACCATATTATCGAAATCAATAAACAGAATCTGAGACACATCCGGAAGTCGTGAATAATCTGTTAAAGATTGCTGAATCAGATAAAGGTTCTCAAGGATCATTTGATTACCTTGTAGAGCAAGACTGACAACCATCGATCTGGCTCTGGATTCCATTTCGTTTCGCATTATTTTCTTCTCATGCGAAACAACATAAAACATGCTGCTCACCATCGGGAGTCCGATCAGGAGAACCATCAGCAAATAGAATTTGATGCCAATGGAGATATAGAAAGGTTTTTTATAAAACCCAGGACCACTTTTTAAAATCGGCATCATCGTTATGCTGACCTCAGAGAGTTATTAATTATTAAGGACTTCAGCGGATCCTTTCCTTTTTAATATAAAAACGGAGAAATCGCCGTCCTCCTTTCGGAAATGGTCGGTTAACCATTCACTCATAACCAATCCAACCAGCATTGAAAAACGGAGGCTCGCCCCTTCTGACTCAAGGATCTCCCGCAGGTCATTCAATTCCTTTTTAAATTTCTTGTGTTGCGCTGTATGAGCACGTAAATGAAAATAGCAATATTGCTTCATGATTTTTTCTTCGGTCTCAAAATGGCGAACAAAATGTTTTTCGGCCCGTTTCATCAGTTGTCGGATTTCACTTTTGCCAAGTTTGTCCAGGTTCAGACATTTGCCCATTAAGAGAACAATCTCCTTATGTTGATCATCAATCTCTTTAATTCCTGTTGTAAAACTCTTTTCCCAACGGATTTTCACAAGATGAACTCCTTAGACTTTTTCAGAGGGCCACAACTATAAGTCCGGTTTATATTATTATAAACATTGTTTATCATTTGTTTACAGTAAAAGTGTAACGGCTAACCCGAAAAAATCTATGCCCCAAATGAGTAATTTTGTATAATCTATTTGGATAGCTTACAGCCGGGAGAGGAATGATGATAAAATAGATTTGTGAAACCTGCAGATGAACAGCAAACTCTATTTGAATCAGGCAATCAGTCCCAGGCGGATAGCCTGGAGAACGGCTTCTAATTTGCTGTGGGCCGCCAGTTTTTTGAGGAGATTCTGGATATGTTTGCGCGCCGTTTCCGTGCTGATGTTGAGCCGGTTTGCAATTTCTTTCGCGACAAGGGACTGACCCATGAGGGAAAGAACTTCCATCTCACGGGGAGTCAGAGAGGGGCGTTTAAACGGCGATTCAGGCCGTGGCTGGAGACAATGGGATGAAGCGGCTTGCTCCGATGGTTTGCCATTGGAAGGAGACATTCTCCGGAAGAGGTGAACAATAACCTGTTCCCTGGTCTTCTGCTCCATCATTAAAAAAATGCTGGCATTGATCCATATTTTTTCACCCCCTTTTGTTGTCGCCTCGACATCATAATGGTGAATGGGCAGTCTCTGCCGGGCCATGGTAATAACGGTACATTGGTTGAAACAAAAGAGATTACCCGACCGGTCGTGACCGGAGATGATATTAAAACAGGATTTGCCGACGACCTCGTCCGCGGCAAATCCGAGTATGGCTTGCGCGGAATGGTTCCAAAAGAGGATTTTTCCATGACGATCAATTCCAAACATCCCTTCGGCGCTCTGGAAAATGGCATCGTAGGAAATGGGAAAAGCAACGTTTTTAGAGCCGGACGTCATCTTTCACAAATCTTTAAAAGTGATATACTTACCATCAGAATAATGCAACAGCACAAATACACCCTTTGTGTGGTTGAGGTACACGCAAGATAAAAGTAGCAGGGAATTTTAAAGTAGAGTAAATGAAAAGTTTTCTTCTGTCAAGATAAAATATAAACAATGTTTATATTCTGATTATGATACGAATCCGTCACGATATATTAATGGGGGCCAGAATCAAACAAATCCGAATGGGTCTCGGCATAAACCAGGCGGATTTTGGGGCCTTGTTTGGCGTCAGCCAGGAAGCGGTCTCCACCTGGGAACATGGCGGGTATCCTGACTTGCGGATTTTGCTGAAAATCGCCAGGCGCGGGACCGCCACTGTCGAATGGCTTGTCACCGGGAAAAAAACGAAAAAAAGTGAAAAAAGGGTTCCGACTGAAAAACGCCCGTTAAAGATGGGCGGTCAGTTGTTTCAAAATACCAAGAAGTACAAACCTTTTCCGCTTTTGTATGACCAGGTTTCAAATGGGCCTCCGAAGAGGATTACAAAAGATGTCGTCGAAGAGTATCTCTGGCTGCCCCCTATTCTTCAACGGAAAAGTATTTTCCTGGTCCGCCAGAAAGACAATAGCATGGATCCCTTACTGCGGAAAGAGGACGTGGTTGCGCTCTCCGAACGGTCTGAAGAAACTCACATGCCCAAAGAGTTTCTTGCGGCGGCCTGGCTGCCGGAAGATGGAATAACCGTCAGATGGTTCTCATCCAATAAAAGTCAGTGGATTCTTCGCTCTGAAAACGCCTCCTACCCCTCCATCTTTATCGATAAAAAAACAAAATTCCGGTTTTTCAGGGTCGTCTGGTGGTGGGGAATTCAGGATTTTAAATGATGAAGAATAGGATGATGCATGCCCGATTTTTCATCCTCTTAAAACTGTTTTTCCCCTTGTAAGCAACGAACTTTCTACTCACTTATCCCTAAAACTGACCCCCTCACCTGGAAAAAATCCCAAAAGTACCCCCTCTGCGTTATTTACTTTTTTTTGACTTTCATTAAAATATGAATTCGTAACAACTTGGGGGCGTTTTCCTTTCGGCAGGGAAAAGTCATCAACGAATGATGGAACCGGATCAGAACGAAAAAAGAGTTTTGGCTTTGTAAAACGCGCTTCGGGAAAGTGAGTCCCGTTTTTCAGCCATGGCATCGATTACTGTTGACGCCGTGATCATGGTTGATGAGAACCAAAAATTCTGGACAGAATGGGGATCATCATTGCTTTCCCGGTGTAAGTTATCCAATAGATTATCCCAAATGACCCATTTGGGGTATAGACTTTTTTGAGTTAAACGTGACACTTTTACTGTAAACAAATTATAAACAATGTTTATAATAATATAAACCGGACTTATAGCTGTGGCCCTCTGAAAAAGTCTAAGGAGTTAATCTTGTGAAAATCCGTTGGAAAAAGAGTTTTACAACAGGAATTAAAGAGATTGTTGATCAAGCGGTGATCATTACGTTTTACGTTATTCAGCATGAAAAGAGAATAATGCGGGACAAAATGGAATCCAAAGCCAGATCGATGGTCGCCAGTCTGGCTCTCCAAGGCACTCATAAGGAATCTTTCGAAACGGGGTGGGCGCCTTGAAGCCGGGCATCATCTTCCTGCGTATCTTAACTATTGTGATCGTTACCGAAGCCCTGGTGATGGTCTGCTTCGATTTTCTGAATATCTATGGCACGTGGGCGATTTTAATAGATATTGTTTCGCTGGCAGCGATCAGCTCGCCGTTAATCTATGTGCGGGTTGTTGAACCGGCAGGGCAAGAGCTTCGCATCCGCCTGAATGCGATTGACGCGGCCGGTGAGATGATCGTCATTACCGATCGCAACGGGGTGATCGAATATGTCAATTCCGCCTTTACCCGCATCACCGGCTATACCCGAGCTGAAATCATCGGACGAAAACCATCGCTCCTTAAATCCGGCACCCAGGATCAGGTATTTTATCGGTCTCTCTGGCAGACAATCTTAATGCCAGGTGTATGGTCCGGCGAGATAGTCAATCGTCGGAAGGACGGCACACTGTATCCTGAGGAGCAGACCATCACACCGGTGACGGATGCGAAGGGGCGGGTGATCCGTTTCGTGGCGATCAAACGGGACATCACCGGGCGAAAACAGATGGAGGAGACGCTTCGATTCCAGGCCACCCATGATTCGTTGACCCATCTTCCCAACCGCACACTGCTCAACGACCGATTACAGCGGGCGATTCTGACCGGACAGCGTGATAAAACACCCGTGGCCGTGTTGGTGATGGATCTGAACCGGTTCAAGGAGATCAATGATACCCTGGGGCATCATCAGGGGGATTTCGTGTTGCAAGAGATAGGACCTCGTCTGCAGAGATGTTTAAGGGCATCGGATACGATTGCGCGTTTTGGCGGGGATGAATTTGTGATCTTCTTGCCGGGGATAGATGCCCACGGCGCATCTATCGTCGCGCAGAAGGTTTTAAAAACGGTGGCGGTGCCTTTCATAATCGAGGATCGGCCCATCGTTGTGGAAGCGAGCATCGGCATCGCCCTCTACCCCGATCATGGAGTGAATGACGAAATCCTCATACAACATGCGGATGGGGCCATGTATGAAGCCAAGGTGAGCGGGAACGGTTATGCCGTCTACAATCCCGAACAGAATCATCACAGCCTGCGCCGCCTTACGTTGATGGGTGAGTTAGGTCAGGTTATCGAAAACGACCAGTTACTCCTGTACTACCAGCCCAAGGTGAATCTTCAAAGCAAGCGTGTGACTGGGGTGGAGGCGCTGGTGCGCTGGCAGCACCCGGAGTATGGTTTAATCCCGCCCGATCAGTTCATTATACCGGCGGAACGGACCGGGCTCATTAAGCCCCTAACTTGGTGGGTGTAACATCGGGACGACTGATGAACTCCAAACACTTGAGCGTATTTATACAGGGATGGAGTCCTTGAACGTTTCCAGGGATCTGTTTGAAAACAGCCCCAATGAACTCCTGGTCGTTCCGGTGATGAAGACAGGATGGTGTGATTGGGGACGGGAAGAGCGGATTCTAACCACGCTTCAACGACATGAAGCCCTGTGCCATGTCTATGTCAGCAAACTCTATCCTGAAGAGGCTCGTGGCGTTAGCAAAAGAGAAAAATCACCCTCCGGGCGATATGAAGATCATCCGGAAAATTGAATTCGTAACAACTTGGGGAGGCATTTCCTTTCGGCAGGGAAAAGTCATCAACGAATGATGGAACCGGATCAGAACGAAAAAAGACTTTTGGCTTTGGAAAACGCGCTTCGGGAAAGTGAGTCCCGCTTTTCAGCCATTGCATCGATTACTGCTGATGCGGTGATCATGGTTGACGAGACCCAAAACATTATTTTCTTCAACAAAGGAGCAGAACTGATCTTTGGTTATCCATCCTCCGAAGTCATTGGCCTGCCGCTCGACCTCCTTATGCCTGATCGTTTTGCTCAATCCCATCGCAAACAAATACATGCTTTTGGAGCCGAGACCGCTCCTTCTCGATTCATGAAGGATCGAATACCTAAAATCTGGGGCCGCCGCAGGGACGGTTCTGAATTCCCCGCAGAGGCTTCTATTTCAAAATGGAAACAAAACAGGCAGACAATCTTTACCGCCGTGCTTCGTGATATCAGTGAACGGATCGAGATAGAAGATAAAATAAAAAAACTCAATGAAGAATTAGAAGACCGCATCCGGGAACGTACCTTTCAGTTTCAAAAAGCCAATGAGGCTCTGCAGGAAGAAAAAGAATGGTTAGCGGTTATCATAGCATCTATTGGAGATGGCGTTATTGCGACAGATACTCATGGAAAAGTCATCCTCCTCAACAAGGTGGCCGAAGAATTTACAGGCTGGAGCCTGGAAGAAGCCTCCGGGAAAAATCTGGAAGAAGTATTCCATATCATCAATCAGAAAAATCGGGAGCTTTGTGAAAATATTGTCAAAAAAGTGTTGAAGAGCGGAGAAGCTGTCGAGCTTGCCAATCATACGGTTTTAGTTTCCAAAAATAGAGCGGAGCGGGTTATTGCTGACAGTGCAGCGCCGATTCTTCGTGAGAATAAAACGATTATCGGGATCGTTCTGGTTTTTAGGGATGTTACCAAGAAAGAAAGGACGGAGGAAGAACTTCTCAGAGTTCAGAAGCTGGAATCATTGGGGCTTCTTGCCGGCGGCATTGCTCACGACTTTAACAATATTCTAACCGGTATCCTGGGAAATATCTCTCTTGCCAGAACCTGGGCAAACCCGGAAGACCGGCTCTTTGAAAGGTTGACTGAGGCAGAAAAAGCATCCCATAGAGCAAGGGACCTGGCCCTGCAACTTCTCACCTTTGCAAAGGGGGGAACTCCCATCAAAAGGGTGGTTCTGATTACCGATTTTATGGAACAATCGGTTCTTTTTGCTCTCAGGGGGGCCAGTGTCCGGAGTCAGTTTTTTTTCAAAGACGGCCTTTGGCCTGTTGAAATCGACGAGAACCAGATCAGCCAGGTTATCCATAATCTTGTCATTAATGCCCAACAGGCCATGCCGGAAGGGGGTATCATCCAGATCCATGCTGAGAATATGACGGTGGCGTCAGACCAGGAAAAGTTGTTGCCATTTAAAAAAGGAAACTACGTTAAGATCTCCATCACAGACAACGGAATGGGCATTCCAGAGGATGCCCTCTCCAAAATTTTTGATCCTTATTTTACGACCAAAGCGAAAGGGAGCGGTCTCGGTCTTGCAATATGTTATTCTATTATTCAAAAACATGATGGGCTCATCACCGTGGAGTCGAATCCAGGAAGAGGAACAACCTTCTTTCTTTACCTGCCAGCCTCTTCCCAAACCTTAACTCCCCGGAACAGCGAAGGAAATGAACTCAAACGGGGAACAGGCCGGGTGATGGTGATGGATGATGAGGAGAGTATTCTGGATGTCGTACGGACAATGCTTGAACATCTTGGTTATGAGCCTGATTGTGCTAAAGGTGGTACGATGGCGTTAAAGAAATACAAGGAGGCCAGAGATTCCGGCCGGCCCTATGACGTACTCATCACCGACCTCACGGTACCGGGAGACATGGGTGGAATCGAGCTCCTTCAGAGGCTTAAGGAGATTGACCCCCGGATCAAAGTCATTGTTTCAAGCGGATATTCAAACGAATCGATTATCGCCAATTTTAAATCCCACGGGTTCTCAGGCGCCATCATGAAACCTTATAGCATCAATGACTTAAGTGAGACTCTCCATAGAATCATCAGCGATTTCAGGACCTAACCCGACTTTCTTACCCAGATAGCCGCTCCATTCGGCCCAGATTGTACGGTGGATGTGCGGAAAAGCCGATCCTTCTGTTCTCATCTCAAGAATGTACTGATGCCAGAACCATTCGGCCTGAAGGTTTTTTCAGATAGGCATCGATTTCTTTTACCACAGTTGCGCTAATAGAATCACCTTTATATTGAGCAAAAATCTTTCTCAATTCCAACAATTGATCCTTTTGAACATCGAATTTAGTAGAAGTCAAAATATTCGAAATCATTCTGATAATTCTCTCGTTTACAGGATGAGAGGAATTGTTTTCGTAAAATATTTTGAGTCCCCTTAATTTACCCCATAATGGATTTTCATAATTTGGAAACGCTGCTATTACCGCATTTTGAATCATCTGATTCAAAGAAATAGATTCCCGGGCAGCTTTCTCTAAAGCTCTAATGTGAAGCTGCGGATCAATCCGAACGTTGAATGTCCCTTTGGCCGACTTCAAAGGTTTTTTCCCCGCCTCCTTACAGAGCGCGATATAATCGTCAACGGCCTCATGAAACGCCTTGGTAATTTCACTAACATTGACGCCTTCAAAAGTCACCAGGTCGTTTATTCCCTCGATTTTTCCATGAAAGACTTTATCGTCAGCACTAAAGTGGACGGATCCAATAAACTCCTTATAAATCAGTATATCTTTCATATTACTCCTTTCTTTTTAAGTTCTTCTTCAATATCGTTAAGTTGATACCTTTTGAGTTCTGGTTTGGGATGAGGCTTATGCAACCGGATAATGTGATGGGTTTTATCGTTGATAAACGACACTGCCGATCCAGATGTTTTTCCTCCTTTTGCTTCATGGTAACCCATGTGGCTCAAAAATGTTGAAAGTTCAGCAAAAGTGAAATCTTTTGGTTTTGCTAAAAACCGGATTAAGAGTTTTGTCGCTTTACTCACATTTCAAGCCTAACAGAAAACCTTCATAAATGCAACTGTAAAACGGTTGCTAATAAGTCTTTCCTAAGTTGAAAAACTCTTTTTTCCGTCATTGCAAAAAATAAATGATCTTCAAGGATGTTTCAACAGCGTTGCGCTGGAGATAACGAGACAAATTTTATACTTTTATTTATAAGCTTTTTAAACCGTTGTTCATCTTCAATTATTTGTTGAGGAAGTACCGCATATTCTTTTTTGATGTGACCGTTAGGAAAATATTTTAAAGGTTTCACCCCCTTCTCCTTGAAAAGACTTTCAAGGTTTTCTGGCGGGAGCCTAAGAGCGACTCCGAACTTTCCACATGAGACGAATATGCGGCCATCGACATAGCCCGCAATTGCTCCAAAGCAATTTTTGAATTCCAACTGATGTGTCATCGCGAGCCTGGGGCGAGCTTGCTTTACTAATTTTGTGATTTGGTCAAAATACTTACCGTGTAAATCCAGAAAAACCCGGTGATGGCCCCAAGACCGACGACCCCAAACAAAACGACCAAAAGAGGCGTAAAACAACAAATCGCGGCGATCAACGCCCCGATCCCGCCCGCTTTGATATAGGCTTGACTTTTTGACATTGTTTTCCCCTATCTGTTTTCTTTCTTCTTGTCTTTGGGCTTCAGCTTCTTTCCACCCACAATCTTGCAGGAAAGGATCCGCTCGGCCTGGCTCAGAACCTGTTTTTCAGTCCAATCCAGAATGCGGTCGATCTCCGGATTGGCAATAGAATAAACCGCCATCCTTCCCTCCTTTTCTACGGTTACCAAACCGCAAGTCCTGAGGCAGGTCAAATGATGGGAAATCAAATTCTGAGCCTTTTCCAAAATCTCGTAGATCCGGGTAACACTCATCGGCCCTTTTTGATGGAGCACTTTAAGAATCTGAAGCCGGGTCGGATCGGCCAGGGCCGAAAAGAGGCCGACCTGCGCGGCGAGCAATTCATCTGAAATCATCACTACCTCATATATCAATATATGTTGATGTAACTAAATATAAACC
>JACQBY010000105.1 GCA_016201875.1 Nitrospirota bacterium | reverse complement strand
TCCCTTTCTTACGCGCCTCGGCACGGCGCTTTGGAGTTGCCTTTTCAGTTTTATCCTGCTGGTCGGTATCCATTCTCTACCCTCTACACCCTCTGTAAAAGCTCATTGAGTACCCCGCCAAGGTTGTGAAACTCCCGGCTGGCCA
This sequence comes from Nitrospirota bacterium, assembly GCA_016201875.1. Lineage (GTDB taxonomy): Bacteria > Nitrospirota > Nitrospiria > JACQBW01 > JACQBW01 > JACQBY01. The sequence continues at coordinate 8,356 of JACQBY010000105.1, read as the reverse complement.
ATGAAATGATCATGGACGTTGAGGCCCCCAAAATCAAAAGGCCAAGCCCTATCGTCAACGGGAAACTGAGAAAAAAAATTTGGATTTGAGGGACCACTCTTGAAAGAATCCCCATCGCGACAGCGGTCATCAGAAGGGTCATCAGAACAGGGATCCCTATTTTCATTCCGAGCATGAACATCTCCCCTGTCATTCTGATCAGATATTGCGCCAGAGAGGACGAGACATTCATCTCTGGCTTGTAGGGAATTGAAAAGCTCGATACCAGAGCCTGCAAAACAATATGGTGGGCGTTGATTCCGAAAAAGATCATGACCGCGATAAACACTTCAAATTTTCCGATGAGCGAGACCTGGCGGCTGAAAGCAGGATCATAGAGGTTGGCCACGTTCAACCCCATCTGAAGGCCGGAGATTTCTCCGCCAAGCTCTACCGCGGCAAAAATCACCCGGGTTCCGAAACCCATGAGGAGGCCTATGAGAGATTCTCTGAGAAAGGCGGTCATCCAATCGAAGAGGCCGGGAGGGGGCGGATTGATATGGACAACAGGAAATAATACGAGAGTGATCGATAGAACCAATAAAATTTTAACGGAATTGGGAAGACTTCTCCCGTCCATCATCGGTAAAGCCGCCAGAAACGAAGAGACTCTTGTCATGATAAAAAGAAATGAAGTTTGGTTATTGACGATGGCGTTAATGAGTTGATCCATTTTTTATCCCGCTCCGGAGGGAATACTGGTCAAAATGTGAGTCGTAAAACTGACCAGAACAGACAACATCCAGGGCATAAAAATAACCAGCGCAAGCGCCACGGCCAGGATCTTGGGGAGGAATGTCAGGGTCGATTCATTAATTTGAGTGACCGCCTGAAACAGACTGATCGCAAGCCCCGCAACCAGGCTGATAATCAGAACTGGCGCTGAAACAAGGAGCGTCGTCTCAATGGTTTTTTGAACGATATCAACGATGAAATCAGAAGTCATTCTCAGGCTCCAAAACTCTTGACAAGCGATCCGATGACCAAAAACCACCCGTCAGACAGAACAAATAAAATCAATTTAAAAGGGAGAGAGACCATGACCGGAGGGAGCATCATCATTCCCATCGACATGAGGATGCTGGCAACCACGATATCGATAATCAAGAAAGGGAGGTAAATCAGAAAACCGATCTGGAACGCCGTACGAAGCTCGCTGATCATAAACGCCGGCGTAATCACATAGAGGGGGATGTCATTGGAATTTTTTGGCGCCGGGATCTTCGATATCTGAACGAATAATGCCAGATCCTTTTCACGAACCTGTTTTAACATGAAACCTCTGATCGGCCCCTCCGCCTGGCTCAAGGCCTCCGCCTGGCTGACTTTATGGTCCATATAAGGCTGTAAGGCCTCTGTATTTATTTTTTGCCAGACCGGAGACATGATAAAGAAAGTCAGAAAGAGAGCCAGACTGATCAGAACCTGATTGGGGGGAGTCTGTTGCGTCCCCAACGCCTGCCTTAAAAATGAAAGAACGATGACAATGCGGATAAAAGAGGTCATCATGATAAACAGCGCGGGAGCGAGAGATAATACCGTTAACAGGAGGAAAATCTGAATGACAACGGACATTTCGATCGGCTGTCCGTTCCCCATTTGGATTGAAATAGAGGGGCCCGCTCCGGTTCCCTGTGCCCCGAAAACAGGCGCTCCCCATAATAATATTAAGAAAGGAATCAGGAGAAAGATCGGGCTTTTTTTGTTAAATCCGTTCATGGTCATGTTTCTCTTGAGTGGTATTGGCGGCATTAAAGGAATCCTTTTTTATTCTGGTCAGGAGGGAAATCTGATTGGCCGTCACTCCCAGAACTAAATATTGCTCCCCGGCTTCCACCAGGGTGATCTCTTTTTTCATGCCAATAGAGGTTGAGCTAATGACCTGGAGGAAGGGGCCCGGCCGGGTGATCCCATACCGCCGTCCCAGATATTTTTTAGCGCCAACACTGAAGATGAAGATCATCCCCAGAACAAATGCCAGAGCTGATCCTGTTTTAATAATTCCTGTTAAAAGATCCATTGGGCCTACTTATTCAATTGTTTAATACGTTCCGTCGGGCTGACGATATCTGTAAGCCTGATCCCGAATTTATCATTGACGACAACCACCTCTCCCCGCGCAATCAACTTGTCGCCGATGTGAACTTCCATCGCCTCCCCGGCCAGTTTATCAAGCTCGACAACCGACCCCTGACCCAGCTGGAGGAGATCCCTGATCATCATCCGGACGCTTCCGAGAACAACGCTGACTTTTAAAGGAACATCGAGAATAAAATCGATGTTCTTCATCGCTTCTCCGGTTTTATTGTCCTGTATCGGAGAGAAGGCCGCGCTTTTTACTTCACCCGCGGGCGGATTGGTTTTTTTCTCAATGGCCGGTTTTGCCGGGCCATTTCCGGTCTCATTCGCCATTTAATTCACCCTCCTGATTTTGAACTACTTTTTTAATTTTTACCGCGGTGTTTCCATTGAAAACACCGGCTGTCCCGAAAAATTTTATCCGGTCCTCGACTTTTAAATAAAGATTTTCATTCACCCCTTTATCCAATAAAATAATATCTCCCGCGGAGAGTTCAAGAAGATCCCTCAATTTAATATCCGCCGTCCCGAGTTCGGCGGTGACATCCACATTACAACCCTGCAATTGATTCTTAAACCGTTCTCCCCATTGCCGGTCCACTTCGAGTTGATCACTCTGGAATCCCCCATATAATTTTTCCCGGATAGGCTCAATGGTCGGGTAAGGGAGGCAAAGGTAGATGTTCCAGACTTTATCCTCCAACTCCAGTTTGTAAATAACCGTAACGGTCACCTCTGTGGGGGCTACAATCATGGCAAACTGCGGATTGATTTCACGGCGTACCATTGAAATGGTCGACGGGTAGACCGGGTACCAGGCTTTTTGAAGATCCACGATAAGTAAATCAACCATTTTTTGGATGAACTTTTGTTCGATTGGGGTAAAATCACGCCCCTCCGCTTTAACATAGGTTTGCCCCTTGCCGCCAAAAAAATAATCAAGCAGAATGAAAATCAGCCGGGCATCCAGCGATAATAGAATATTCCCCCTTAAGGGGTCCATTTTTAGAATAACCAGACTGCTGGGGACGGGAATTTTCCTCATAAATTCATTGAATTTCATCACTTCTACGGAGAGAGGAGAAAATTCGACGGTTTTTCTGATGGTCGATGAGAGAGTGACCTGAAAAACACGTGAAAAGCGTTCATTGATAATATCGAGAGTGGGCATCCTCCCCCGGATTATTCGGTCCTGACTTGTCAGGTCATAGGACCTAATACCCATAGGAGCCTGTGCCGCTTCTGTCTTGACAGTTCCGGAAGAGACGCCGTTAAGAAGCGCATCGACTTCAGCCTGCGATAAAACCTTATCTGCCATCTTTTTTTACTCAGCCTTTCTTCTTACTGAACAACGAAATCGGTAAAATAAGCCGCTTTTACCTTCTCTCCTTTTAAAACCGTATTCACCCTCTCGATAATTTCATCGCGTAACTCCATCTTTCCTTCGACCGTCTTGATGCTGGCATAATCTTTACTGCTTAAAAGAATCAGAATGGTGTCTCTGACTTGAGGCAGGTGATCGGTTATTTCTTTGACAGTCTCTTCACTTTTTAATTGGAGCTTTATGGTTACTTTCAGATACTGAACCTGTTGAGCGCTGATCAGATTTACGACGAATGGGTCCATGCTAAAGATCGGACTGTTTTCTTCTCCTTTTGCGCCCTCTTTTTTGGACTCTGATTTGGTCTGTTCCTTATTCTCCGGACTTTTTTGGCCCGTCGACTTAGAGCTTAAAAAATACCAGACCCCTCCTCCGATGCCTGATACGACAAGAGCGCCAGCCAGAATGATCATCAGGAGTTTACTTTTTCCTTTTTTCGGGGGTTCAGTTTTTATCTCTTCTTTTTTGGGTTCATCTGCCATTTTCATCCCTCTGATTAGTTATTTAGTGGAATAACCGAACTCAGGAGAGGCTATATGCAAGGGTTATACCATGATAAAAACTTTCTTTTTTACAATTGATAGTCTCGTAAAAAATCTGAAAAAGCGGTTTTCTGTCATTCCCGTGCAAACGGGAATCTAGTTTTTTCAAGTAGTTATGTGTCCCCTGGATTCCCGCTTTCGCGGGAATGACGACTTTTTACAAAACCATCACAATTAAAAACCCTTAAAATTTCAGGTTTTTATTAAAAATAAAGAAAATGGAATAGAGGGAGGGGTAGATAAGCGTCAAACAAATTTTATGTGGTGTCATAAGTTTGACGACAAAAAAATGCCCTTCATCATGAAGGGCATTTTTTAAAAAGCTATGATGTCTTGAATTATCGCTTCAGGTTGACCAGTTCTTGAAGCATCTCATCCGTTGTCGTAATGACTTTTGAGTTGGCCTGAAATCCACGCTGATACTCAATCATTTTTACGAATTGCTGCGCAAGGTCGACGTTGGAGAGTTCAAGCGAGTTGGATAGAATTCGCCCAATTCCTGAAGAGTTCGGCGCTCCAACAATAGCCTGGCCCGAATCGGACGTGATTCCGTATAAATTATTTCCAAGATGTGTCAGGCCTTGAGGGTTATTGAACCGGGTAAGCGCCACCTGGGCAAGCGTCCGGCTTTGTCCGTTCGTAAAAAGGCCTGTGATAATACCATCCTTGCTGACAGACTCGCTTTGAAGAGTACCCGAAGCATAACCATCCTGAGTCTGATTTAAGACAGCAGAGGTTGACCCATATTGAGTGAGTCCGTTTAAACCTGTTCCCCCGGCGGCGATAGAGGTTCCCAGGTTGAAAGCGATAACCTGTCCCTGTGTGGCTCCGCCGGAAAAATCAAATCCACCGCTGGCTAAAGGGTAGGTGGTAGCGCTCTGGCTGGCGAGAGCTCCATTGGTATCAAAGGTCAGTGTTCCCTGAGCCTGAATCTGATCGACACCCGCCGTGGCATCTTTAGCGTTAACCACGGCAAACCATTCCCAGGTATTTCCGGTAACAGCTGTGGCGCTTTCTCTAAAATAGAGGCTCACCAGATGACTGTTCCCCAGGGAATCATAGACCGTAAGGCTGTCAGAAAAATTGGACGTCTGCGAAGGAGTAGCGACGTTGAAAGCCGCCGGAATGGCGCTTCTGGAATCGAGATTGGCGACCACAGTCGCGTTTGCGGTGGCAAGAGGAGGAAAGGTTGTGGACCCAAGGTTGATGTCCCCGATCTGGCCGGTTAAATTCCCTGCCTGATCGGCCAGGAACCCCCTGAGAAACATTCCGTCCGGGTTGGCGACATATCCGTTCTTGTCAATGTGAAAAATCCCATTACGGCTGTAATTGATCAACCCGTTGGGGTCCCTTAAGTTGAAGAATCCGTCCCCTTCAATCGCCATATCCAGACCGCTGGAGGTTGTTTCAAAAGAGCCCTGGGTGAACTGGGTCAACACCCCGTTGACATAAACACCGCGTCCGACCTGGGACGATCCTGAGGCGCCGGACAGACTCTGACTGACGATGTCGGCAAAGGATGTTTCTCCATCTTTATACCCCACGGTATTCAAATTGGCGATATTATTCCCCACAACGGATAACCCTGTGCCGTAGGCATTTAAACCGCTTATCCCTGAAAAAAGTGACGTTAAAATTGCCATAGCTTCTCCTTTTTTTTATAAAACCTGATTTTTGTTAATAAACCTGAAGTACCCCTGACGCCGGCACTTTCTCTCCGTTAATGATCAAGTAGGCCGACCCCCGGTCATAAATCACCCCGTTGACCTTTCCCTGGGTGTAAGTCGTTGTTGATACTGGAAGTCCCTGGATGTTCTTTGCCGAAACTGAATAGGTGTAGCCTCCCTGAGGTAAGGAGGTTCCGGCATCCGATAATCCATCCCATGAAGGGGTTTGAATTCCTGCAACCTGCGGGCCCATCTGCATCGTACGGACGATCTTTCCCATGCTGTCTGATATGTTGATTTCTACATTAGAAGCATCTCCCTTTAATTCATAGGCTGTTTGAGAGGCATTTCCATTTACCAGGGAAATTGTTCCCCCTTCGGCCAGCACGTTTTTTCCGATGAGATTTGCCAGACTTTTATTGTTCATGGAGGTGATCGCGTCAGAAGAGGAGGTCACACTCTTATTAATGGAACTCAATTGTTCCAACTGACTGAATTGAGCCAGTTGAGAGACGAATTGGGTATTATCCATCGGCTTGAGCGGATCCTGATATTTCAGTTGAGTGGTTAAAAGCTGTAAAAATGCATTGGAACCTAATGAATTTAATCCTGTTGTGTCCATTTTTTCTCCTTAAACATAAAGACTAATCTGATGGTCCATTCGATGGTTTGTTTGAATACCCGGTAATCCCTGAGAAATAGCTTGAGCCGGCCTGACAGGGCTATCCAATCCATCCCCTTTTCCGAGATGGGATGAAGGATAATCATTCTGCTTATATTGAGATGAAGAATCCGAAACCGTAACCGACAGTTTTTCGAATTTTAATCCATATTCTGATAATGTGTTCCTGAGTAGATCCTGATGTTTTTCGAGCAGATCTCTTACAACAGGGTGGCTGGCAATCATGTCGGCTTTTACCTCTTTATTATGGAGATGGATGTCGATTTGAAGCGATCCCAATGATTCAGGCTCCAGCTTGAGACTTATTTTCTCTTCTTTTGATGTATGCTGTAGAACAAAAGAATTGGCAACCTGGCGGAGTACCTTTTGATCCTCCTGCGGAAGATGGTTAAAAACTTCAAGAAAATCACCTTTTGAACCCTGGATATTCAAATTGGACGTACCTTCATCAACCTTCTGCGATAAATTAATCGAGGGATTAAAAGAATTGCTCACTTCCGGCAGATCCGTTTTAGTTTCGACGCCAATTTTTCTTTCAGAATGTGCCCTTTCTTTTTGATCAGCCGGTTCGATGTTTTCCTTTGTTAATATACTATTGGGGCCGTTTGGGAGGGGATCGGAATGGATGAACGTATGTTCGGCTGAATCTCCTTTAGGCTGTTCCGTTTGTGCCGGATCGTTAGTCGCTTCTTTTAAAGCTTCTTTTTGGTCTGGCGGTAAGCTTTGGACTTGAGAAAGATTTGTCTCAGCAGTCAGTAAATCTTTATTCGCGCCCTTCCCGGGAATAGAATCCTGATCCTGGTTCATCTGTTCCGGCGTGTTTTCAGATATTAATTTCAGTAAAATCGGCAGATTTTGACTATTCCGGGGGTCATTCGGAGAATCTTGAAAGACCCCGGAGGGCTTCTCTTCTTTTACTTCTGGCTTATTTTCACTCTTATCTTCACTTTTGGAAGGTTGAAGAGTATTTTCGGTTCCCTTCTCTTTCATGCCATTGATTTCATTTTCTTCCTTCGTGCCAGGCTTTTTATCTGAATACTCTAAGCTTCTAACAGGAGGCTTCGTAGAATGAAGGTGGTGTTTTAATATTCTATCAAAATGGGGTTTTTTACCGGAATGGGGGTATAGCTCAGGCCCCTGACCATTTACCGGACTGTTTTTTAAAGATAACTCAGGATTCAACGCTAAAACATTAGAAACCATTTACTTTTTCCTCAAATTGACCCAGGAATATTTCTCTGAGCATTTTTACTCGTAACAGAACAAGAGCAATTAGGGTGCCAAAATAAATTCTTAGAAATAATTATTATATTTCAATATGTTATGGACTAATGGGTTAAACGTGTTATCAGAAAAAGGATGAAATTTGCCTGGCAGGGGGAAATTCTTACCGGAAGCGTATCGGTAACTTGGAGACCCGGAATAATCCTAAAGTATTTTCTTTGTTTAACCGATATAAGTTATATCGGGTATCGTTTGCCTTGGAATCTTAGATATTGTCGGGGGGACCTCAATGATGGCAGTTGTTTCTTCATTACCAGCCGCCCCATTCCTGCTGAAGGTTTACTTCGCTGGACCAGCGAATCCCCCTGGGGGTTGGTTTAAAAGTAGAAATGGCCAGATCAACCATCTGGTGTTTCGTTCTGAAAGACCCGAATAAAACTGTTTGAACCAGGTTTTCCTGAAGGAAGTTCTCCTGTTAAAATTATTGCTTCGCCAGGCAGGGTCAATCCTTTTTTCTGAATCAGTTCGAAAATAAATCCGGGTTTTTGATCAATGCCAGCGAGGTCGTTTAAAAGCAACGGAATGACGCCCCAATACATGATGAGCTGTCTGCTGACTTTTTTATCTTCAGTCAAGGCAACAATCGGAACATGAGGTCTGGCTGCGGAAAGCCGTTGAGCAGTCTTGCCGGTTTGGCTAATCGCTACAATAATGCTTGCCTTGACTTGATTAGCAATATAAC
>JACQBY010000104.1 GCA_016201875.1 Nitrospirota bacterium | reverse complement strand
TGTCATTCATCTCCCACACCTTTCACTCGCACAGGTCTTTGACGCATTAAGTTATTACAGCGATCACCAGAAAGAAATTGAGGCATTGATCGAAAAAAATAAAATCCCCGAGAACCTTCTTCATCCCTCCCAAAAATGATACCCCTCTATCCAGATGATATCCCTCATTCCGGTATTATTCTGGCAACCCGCAGAAATATATATGAACTGGCCCGCCGAACAGCACGCTTCCTTGAGAGTCAAACTGCAGAAGCAATCAAAAACCGTCTATGGTATATCTGATGAACTCGTAAAAGGTCCCACAAAGTTTTGAGCAGAGACAAATTCAAATGTGCCAGATGTGGCACAAGTCCCGCAACTGATCCGACATGCAGATTGCATATTGACCATAGCATACCTTTTTCAAAGGGTGGCAAAACGATTTTAAATAATTTACAGACACTTTGCGAAAAATGTAATTTAGGAAAAGGGAACAGGCATTTTGAATAGCCCGTCAAGCATTGGGAGGATGTAATAACCTTGTTGTCTATTTTTTAACTCATTACAAACATTTATTTGTATAGTGAAAATATACGGCCGGACATAAATAAACGAACATCTTCAAATATGGGCCTCCTCTCCCCTTGTGGGAGAGGCTGGGTGAGGGGAAAAGAAAAAACATTTTAATTTGTCCCCTCATCCTACCCTTCTCCCACAAGGGGAGAAGGAACTTTATTTAAAGTAAACTCCTGAATCACGGCTATAAATAGAGTATATAAGAAAGATATGCCTGAATGTTGAACGTAAAAGTCTGGTGGCCTCTTTTTCCCCTTCTGTTTCTCATCGTCCTGACCTGCCTCATCACTTCGGCTATCCGTCTGGCACGAACCGGTAAAGCCACCCGGACGGAATGGACCACGGTCATTCTGGCCCTCCTCTTTTATTTTCTGACCTTTGCCCTTGGACGATGGAGATGGCTCCATCTCCCGATGTCGAATATCGCCGAACTCTTTATCCTCTACAACATGTTTTACTTTTTCAAAAAAAACCAAAAAGGAATCGCCTCGCTTAATCTCACGGCGCTTCTGGCCATTGCCGCGGATTTTGCCCTCCACTACATCTTAAAATAAATCCGCAAAAAAAGCCTTTTGAAATGGCAAATGCCCCCGGAATAAAAATATTAGAATAATCTTTTTTAGCATGTTATAATTTGCCGTTTTTATTTATCTTTTTAGAATATGGGAACCCGTTTTTATGGAAGAACTCGATGAGTTAAACGACCAGGTCGCGGAACGGCTTAAAAAAGTCGAAAAATTAAAAGAACTGGGCATTCCCCCTTACGGAAACAAATTTACCGGAGCGACGCCGATCAAAGAGCTTGTCTCTCAATTCGGAGAATTAACTCGCGACCAATTGCATGAAAAACCGGTTCAGGCTGTTGTGGCAGGCCGGATGATGAGTTCAAGGCGGTTTGGGAAAGCCGCGTTTTCCCATCTGCAGGACCATTCGGGTAAAATCCAGGTCTATTTTAAAAAGGATATTCTGGGAGAAACCCAGTATCAGGTCTTTGAATTGCTCGACCTTGGCGATATTATCGGCGTCGAAGGGAATCTCTTCCGGACTAAAACCGATGAATTTACCCTCGAAGTCAAAAAATTAACCTTTTTAACCAAAGCGCTCCGTCCCCTCCCCGAAAAATGGCATGGACTGACCGATGTCGAAATACGATACCGCCAGCGTTACCTCGATCTGATCGTCAATCCTGAAGTCAAAGAAACCTTTTTAAAAAGGATCAAGGTCATCGACTTGATGCGGAGTTATTTAAACCAGAAAGGGTTCGTTGAAGTTGAAACGCCGATGATGCATGCAAAAGCCGGGGGGGCCACCGCAAAGCCTTTTATCACGCATCATCATGCGCTGAATATTCCGCTGTTTCTCCGGATCGCGCCGGAACTCTATTTGAAACGGCTGATTGTGGGAGGCTTTGACCGGGTGTATGAAATTAACCGGAATTTCAGGAACGAGGGGATTTCGACAACCCATAATCCTGAATTTACGATGCTTGAGTTTTATATGGCTTATGCCGATTACAATGACCTGATGGCTTTGACCGAGGAGATGATCAGCCAGATTACCCGGGAAATTTTAGGGACTTTAAAATTCACCTACGACGGTGTGGAACTCGATTTGACCCCCCCCTGGAAACGCCTGTCGTATTACGAAGGGTTATCGGCCTATACGTCGTTTAAACCCGAAATGGCAAAAAAGAGGGACGCCGTTATCCGGCTTGCGGAAGAAAATCATGTAAAATTTAACGAAAAGCTCTCCACCGCTAAAATCCTGAACGAAATCTTTGAAGCAAAAGTCGAACCCCAACTAACACAGCCGACCTTTATCACCGACTTTCCGACCGAGATCTCCCCTCTTGCCCGGAGAAAAAAAGAAGACCCGGAGCTGACCGAACGTTTTGAGCTCTTTGTCGTCTCCCGGGAGATCGCCAATGCTTTTTCAGAACTGAACGACCCGATCGATCAGAGGAAAAGGTTCGAAGATCAGATGGCCCTGCGCGCGATGGGGGATGAAGAAGCCCAGGAGATTGACGAGGACTTTTTAAGAGCCCTCGAACATGGCCTCCCGCCGACGGCCGGCGAAGGAATCGGCATCGACCGGCTGGTGATGTTATTAACCCAATCGGTCTCGATCAGGGATGTGATTTTATTCCCGCAGATGAAACCTGAAAAATAGAGGGCCATGTTCGATAACCTCCCATACGAATTTCATATCAGCTTCCGATACCTGCTGGCCAAAAAACGGCATAAGACCCTTTCTTTAAATACCTTTATTTCGATTGCCGGGATTACGCTCGGAACCGCCGCGTTGATGGCCACTCTGGCCGTGATGACCGGATTTAAGGAAGACCTCCGCGAGAAAATTCTGGGGACTAATTCACATATCGTCATTACCGACCGGCTGAAAGAGTCGATTGAACAATATCCGAAATTACTGGAAGGGGTTCGGCAGACCCCCCATGTGATTGCGGCCACCCCTTTTATCTATAATCAGGTCCTCCTCAGCTCGGAGGCGAATGTCCACGGGGTTGTCCTCCGGGGAGTCGACACGCAGACCGAAGGGTCGATTACCGATATCCAGAAAAATCTGATCGAGGGAAAGCTCTCCGATCTCGATGTGGACCACCCGGCGGAAAACAAAGTTATCCTCCCGTCGATTATCATCGGGAAGGAGCTGGCCATCCGCCTCGGCGTATTTACCGGCGACAAGATTAATGTCATCTCTCCCGTCGGCGAAACAGGGCCGTTCGGGCTGATCCCCCGGATGAAGCGGTTTCAGGTGGCCGGAATTTTTGACTCCGGCTTTTATGAATATGATTCTTCTCTCGCCTATATTTCGATTAAAAACGCGCAGGATTTTTTCAAAATGGGGAATACCGTCACCGGGGTCGAGGTCAGGGTGGATGATTATTTCAATGCCGGGACGATTGCCAGAGCCATTGAAGCAAAAGTCGGATTCCCCTATCAGGCAAGAGACTGGATGAGGTTGAATAAAAATCTTTTTACCGCGCTCCAGCTCGAAAAATCGGTCATGTTTATCATCCTGGCGCTGATTATTCTCGTCGCCTCTTTTAACATTATCGTAATCCTCACCATGATGGTGGTGGAAAAAAAATCTGAAATCGCTATTTTAAGGGCTATGGGAGCCACGCGTAAAAGCATTATGATGATTTTTATGCTCGAAGGGACGACTATCGGGGTCGTCGGGACCCTCATCGGAATCCCTCTGGGTTATGCGGTTTGCGCGCTGATTCCGATGATTTACACCCTTCCAAGCGATGTCTATTACATCAGCCACATCCCGGTTAAAATCAGAGAGGTTGATGTCTTGCTGGTCTCTCTTTCTGCGATTTTAATCAGTTTTGCGGCCACCCTTTATCCTTCGCTTCAGGCGGGAAACCTTAAGCCGGTCGAAGCGCTCCGTTATGAATAACCCCGCGCCGATTCTTCTCGAAATCAAAAACCTGACCAAACATTTCACCCTGAATTTCCATCACATAGAGGTCCTCAGAGGGATCAATTTAACGGTCCACCGGGGGGAGTTCCTCTCGATCATGGGGGCCTCAGGCGTCGGGAAAAGCACTCTGCTTCATCTGCTGGGAGCGCTCGATCTCCCCACCTCGGGAGAAATTTTTTTTGAAGGGAAGGATATCACCCGGCTGGGGGAGTCGGCTCTGGCCGAATTCAGGAATAAAAAGGTCGGGTTTGTCTTCCAGTTTCATCACCTCCTCCCCGAATTCACGGCGATGGAAAATGCCGCCATGCCCGCGATTATTCAGGGAATCTCGAAAAAAGAGTCCTTACGGCTGGCGAAAGAGATGCTGGAAGAAGTCGGGCTCGGAAAACGGCTGGAACATAAGCCAGGAGAACTTTCTGGCGGGGAACAACAGCGGGTGGCGGTGGCAAGGGCCCTCCTTTTACATCCGGCATTGGTTTTAGCCGACGAACCGACCGGAAACCTCGATTCACGCACCAGCATGGAGGTTTTCCATCTTCTGCAAAAATTGAATAAAGAGAGAAAGGTCACCTTTATTCTGGTAACGCATAACGAGAAAATCGGCGCCGGGGGAGACCGCCTTTTTGAAATGGTCGACGGGAGCATCAAAGAAAAATAAACAATAAAAAAGGGGCTGATATCAGCCCCTTTTTTATTTTAAGTTTTTGAAAGATTCTTATTGTAAGCCTTCTGGGTGAGCCTGTTCCTGGGCTGCATCATAGGCGCCCGCATCATGCGATTCAGATACCGCGGATTCATGCTCTGCCGCTGCATCAGATTCATGACGTTCTTCAGCATCTAATCCATGGGTTTCTGATTCCAACTCGCCAATTTCATTCTCAGCATGACCGGTAGAATTGTCAGCCAATTCTGTTGCTGTTCCATCACGGTCAGTGTCTCCGTCAACCGCAAAAGCTGAACTGGCAAAGGCTAACCCGATTGTTAACCCTGCAATAAACATTAACCCGAAAAGTTTGTTCATTTTTGTCTCCCTATAATAGTAGAGTCATTATTAATTATGAAACTTAAAAAAGATTTTTAAGTTTTGTTGATTATAGAATAAATGCATAAATTATGCCAGTCTAAACTTAAAAATCACAACTCATTGAAAAACATGAATGTTTTACACCACCTTTCGCATAATCTTATTTATTTTTATAAACTGCCGCCGAAAATTCAGCAATCTGACAGGTTATTTTTAAGTCCTCCGCCCAAGCAATTTCCCTTTGCTTCCCTTCCAGATCACTAAAATCGGGCTGGCAACAAATATCGAAGAATAGGTCCCGATAATCACACCTAATAAGAGCGCAAACGAAAAGTCATGAATGACCTCCCCGCCAAAAAAGAAGAGGGCAAGCAAAACAAGAAAAACCGTTAAAGAAACCACAATAGTACGGCTTAACACCTGGTTAATCCCCTTATTGATAATCTGATCAAGGCTCTCCTTGTGTCTAAACCTCAGATTTTCCCTGATCCGGTCAAAAACAACCACCGTATCGGTTAAGGAATACCCCGCAAGGGTCAAAAGGGCCGTCACAATTAAAAGAGTGATCTCATGGTTCAAAATGTAAAAAATGCCGAGGACCGCCAGAACATCATGAAACGTGGCAATGGCGGCGGCAACGCCGAATCTGAACTCAAAACGGAAGGCGATATAAAAAATGATTCCAAGCATCGCAATTCCCACCGCCAGGAGGGCGTCTTTTTGAAGTTTTTGTCCGATCGTCGGCCCGATCTCTGCGCTGCTGTCGACGAGAAAATGGTTGTCAGGCATCTCCTTTGTAAAGATGGCCACGATCCTTTCGGCAGCCTTTTCCTGGATCGCCGTCTGTTTCTTGATCCGGATCAGGAGTTTATTCCCTTCCGAAAAATTCTGAAGCTCGGCATCTTTCAGACCGTTTTTTTCGAGGGTTTGCCTCGCCTCTTCAATTTTCACCGGATGGTCAAATTTGAGCTGGACCGCGGTACCTCCCGCAAAGTCGATCCCCATATTCGCTTTTCCCATGGCAATCGCAATCAGCGCAACCAGCCCCAGGGCCATCAGGGTTCCGGAAAAGAGAAAGGCAAAATTCCGTTTTCCCGTAAAATCAATGTTGGTTTTACCCAATAATTCAAACATTCCTTTTCCTTTCATGTCAGATGCTGAGTCTTTCAAGTTTCCTTCTGGAGTTAATCAGATCAAAGATCACTTTGGTCCCCACCAGGGAGGTAAAGAGGTTAATCGTCACGCCAAGGCTTAACGACACGGCAAACCCTTTGATCGGACCGGTTCCAAAAATAAAAAGGACCATTGCCGTAATCAAGGTCGTGACGTGCGAATCAATAATGGTTAAAAAAGCCTTGTCATAGCCTGCGTCAATCGCAAGCCGGACCGGCTTCCCCAGCCGGAGCTCCTCCCTCATCCTCTCAAAGATCAGAACGTTGGAGTCGACCGACATCCCGATCGTCAAAATAATCCCGGCAATACCCGGAAGGGTCAGCGTGGCATTCATCGCCGCCAGCGCGCCGATCAATAAAATCACGTTCAACCCCAGGGCAAAATCGGCGATGACGCCCGCCATCCGGTAATAAAATGCCATGAATAAGACGACCAGAAGCGTTCCCCACTTTGCCGCCCGGATTCCCATATCGATCGAGTCCTGCCCTAACGAAGGGCCCACGGTGACATTTTGAATGATGCTGACCGGCGCGGGGAGCGCTCCGGCGCGAAGAACGATGGCGAGCGCCGTCGCCTCTTCGGGGCTGAATCCTCCGGTGATCTGCGCTCGTCCTCCGCCGATCCGGTCTTGAATCACCGGAGCGGAATAGATATTACGGTCTAAAATAATGGCCAGCCGTTTCTTGATATTCTCTCCCGTAATGGTTTCAAACAACCGGGCTCCGGTGCTGTCAAACGTAATGGAGACATACGGTTTATTGAAATCGTCAAAAGACATCCGGGCGTCGCTCAACAGATCTCCCGTCAACAGGGTCCGTTTTTTAGCTAAAAAAGGACGTTTGGTGACCGCCTGGGTCTCTTTATCGACCACCCTTTCAAAGAGAATTTCATCCCCTTCGGGAACTTTACTTCCCCATTCGATCATCCTGGCGGCTTCTTCTTCCGGTTTAATGCTGGCCGGAAGGTCCCGCGCCATAGGATTCTCATCATCCAATAGTTTAAATTCCAGAACCGCCGTCGTTTTAATCAGGTCAAGCGCCTGCCGGGGATTTTTAACCCCCGGGAGCTGAATCAGGATCTGGTTGGTCCCCTGCCTCTGGATGAGCGGCTCGGCAACGCCGAACTGATCAATACGGTTCCGGATGGTCTCCATCGATTGAGAGACGGCATTTTCCTTGATCCGTTTGACCTCATCGGTTGAGAGGGCAAGAACGATTCCGGTCTCTCTGGTCTCTTTGACCGTGAGAGAAGGAAACTGTTCGCCGATGAGTTTAACAAGAGGATCTTTCCCCTCTTTTTTCGCTGTCTCAAGCGTCAGTTCGACCGGCCCTGTTTTTTTGATCCCCGCCAGGTCTAACTTTTTTTCGCCGGCCGCGTCTTTAATGCCGGTCATCATCCGGTCGAGATTATTATCGACCGCCCGGTCTTCTTCCACTTCAAGAACGAGATGGATCCCGCCCTGAAGATCGAGTCCCAGAGTGATCCCTTTGCTCGGAAGGTATTTTCCCCACCAGGCAGGAAGAGATGAAAAATAACGCGTTGACGGCAAAAAGAATACGATGGATAAAATAACGGTTAAGACAATTAAAACAACTCTCCCTTTGATCCCTTTTTTCATAACGATTGTTCTCCTTGCGAGGCCTGGCAAAACCAGATCCTCGCGTCAATTATAGTCAGGGGCCCATCCGGTTTCATTCCGTGAAATCCTCCGATGGTCCGGGGTGCTCACTGGCTCGCACCCGTGCACGAGCTTGTGGGCACTTTCTCGTGCCAACGTGCACCCCCTTACCCCTCGTTGTTTTTATTTTTCAGACGTCTGTTCTTCGTCGCCTTTTCTCAAGCCGGTAATTCCATCCCGGATCACTTTAATTTTTACGTTGTCCGCCACCTGCAGAGTAATCACATCCTGGGTGATCCCGGTGACGGTGCCGATGACCCCTC
>JACQBY010000106.1 GCA_016201875.1 Nitrospirota bacterium | reverse complement strand
CGGGAAAAACAACGCTTCTCAAACTGTTGTTTTGCGAAGAAAACGTTGATCAGGGGAGCATTCTGGTCCAGGGGCAGAACATCGCCCGTTTAAAACCTTCTTCCATTCCGTATTACCGGAGAAAAATCGGTTTTATCTTTCAGGATTTCAGACTCATTCTCCATAAAACGGTTTATGAAAATGTCGCTCTTGCCCTCAAAGTCTTGCACCTGCCGGGAAAAGAAATTCAGAAAAAAGTGCAGGATGTCCTCAGCCTGGTAGGCCTCGCGCATAAAAAAGGGGTGAAGGCGGTAGACTTGTCCGGAGGCGAGCAGCAGAGAGCCTGTATTGCCAGGGCTTTTGTCAACCGTCCGCCGATCATTCTCGCGGACGAACCGACGGGGAACCTTGATTTTGACCTTTCGGTCCATTTTTTACAGCTGTTAAAAGGGATCCAGGCGAGGGGGACGACCATCGTCGTTGCCACCCACAACCGTGAACTGGTTCAGCTTTCAAAAAGAAGGGTCATTTATCTTAAGAACGGCCAGATTGCCACCGATCAGGCGGCATCCGGTTGAGGGAGTGTAAGAAAGAGTAAAAGACAGCTATGGGGACCTTATATTATTTTTTTAAAGAATTTTTATATAATTTAAATCATCATCGTCTCTTAACGCTTGGCGCCGTTTTAACCTCTGTTTTTATCTGGGTGATCCTCGGTTTTTTTGTGGTCGTCTATTTCAATCTTTTTGAGCTTTACTCCTCTTTAAAAGAAGATGTCAAACTGGTCGTCTATCTTCAAGACGGGCTTGCGCCCGCAGAGATCAAAATCCTGGAAGAGCGTTTTACATCGGAACGGGAGGTCTTAACCGTTCACTATGTGACCAAAGAAGAAGCCTTAATCGATTTTAAAAAAAGACTTCAATCCCGGGAGGATTTATTCCAGAATTTTGAGGGAAACCCGTTGCCCGCTTTTTTTGAGGTCAAATTAAAAGATGATTATCAAACTCCCGATGATTTTGCGAAATTCGCGGGCAAAATAAAAGGGAACAGAGGCGTTGAAGACATTTTTTACGGGAAAGAATGGATCGAAGCTCTGAACCGTTTTGTCGAGTTTGTCCAGCTCATCGGGATTGCGGTCGGTTTTATCCTGATGATCGGGGTTATTTCGATGATCGGGATCATTGTGCGGCTGACCGTTTATTCCAAAAAAGAAGAAATTCAGGTTTTAAAATATATCGGCGCAAGCCAGTGGTTCATTAAAATGCCTCTTCTGATGGAAGGGGCATTTTTAGGTTTAATAAGCGCAGGACTGTCATTGATTGCCCTTTATGGGATATTCCATGTGTTAACCCTGTATGCTCCCTTTGAAAGCTTATTCATAGGGGCCCCTTTTAAGGCCGGATTCCTCCCAATGGATTTCATGCTATTATTTTTAATTTCAGGTCCGTTTTTAGGGGTTATCGGAAGTTTTTTCCCTCTGCATAAATATTTAAAATCATTTAATTAAACACCAGCACAATCAGAGTCCAGGGAGCGTCATGATGGACAGAAAAATTATCGGAATTGTTTTAACCATCGGCCTCCTGTTGATACCTTCCTTCTCTTTTTCGGAATCTCTTTCTAAAAAGAAAGAAGAACTGGAAAGGCTCAAAAAAGAGCTTTCTGAAAAGAGGAAAATAGAGAAGGAAATTAAAAAAAATGAGTTTTCAATTTTAAATGAATTTGAAAAAATAGATAAAAAATGGATCGTTGAAAAAAAAGAGCTCCGGGACAAGGAGCGGAGTATCAAGCAGATTGATAAGGATATCGCCTTAATCAATCAACAGGTTGAGAATTCCAGAAAAAAAACAGACGAAAAAAAAGTCATCATTAATGCCAGGATCCGGCGGATTTATAAAGAAGACAAGATGGGGGACCTGCTCCTTCTTGCCGGCGGGAGAAATTACCAGGATTTAATGACGCGGATACATTCCATGTTTGAAATCTCCAGAAACGACATGACCGCCTTAAAAGAATATCATGAGGGGATGCTCGTTTTAAAAGAAAAAGAAGATCTTCTGGAAGCGAAAAGGAGGGAAATCGTCGGAATGAAACAACAGGCCTCCGATCAGATGGAAGCTCTTCAAAACGAGAAGATGAATAAAAATATGCTTCTGGCGAAAGTCCGTATTGAAAAGGAGCTGGCCGGCCAGGCCATTAAGGAACTGGAAGAATCCACTTTAAAAGTCCAGGAACTTATGAGACAATTACAACAGCATCCCTCTGCCCGTTCCGGATTTTTAAGCGAAAAAGGGAAGCTTCCATGGCCTGCCTCCGGAAAAGTTGTCGGCGCTTATGGCCGTCAGAAACATCCAAAATTTGATTTTTATGTTTTTAAAAAAGGGTGGGAGATCAAGCCGGCGGAAAATGACGCCATCCGTTCTATTTATGACGGCGTGGTCGTTTATGGAGACTGGTTTAAAGGCTACGGGCTTCTGATTATCATTGACCACGGCGCAGGCTATTATTCATTATATGCGCATGCTTCAAAACTCATGGTTGGAGCGGGGGAAAAGGTGGGGCAGAACCAGGTGATCGGAGAGATCGGGGAGACCGGGTACTCGGAAGAGAGGAATCTTTATTTTGAGATCCGGCATGGCGGAAACGCCGTGGATCCTTCCCTCTGGCTGGCCAAAAAACAATAAGTATTATAGAGATGTCATTTGGAGATCAAAGAATGAGATGGAATAATAAATATAACGGCACCCTTATTTTTACCGCATTAATGACGATGCTGGTGACGGGAATTATTGTCGGAAGAGGGTTTGACCGGGTTTTTGCCCAGCCCGACACCTATGATGATCTCAAAACATTTGCAGAGGTCCTTTCAACCATTCAAAGAAATTACGTTGAGGAAGTCAAACCGAAAGACCTCACCTACGGAGCCATCAGGGGAATGCTCAATACCCTGGACAGCCACTCCTCCTTCATGCCCCCGGAAGTCTATAAAGAGATGCAGGTGGATACAAAGGGAGAATTCGGCGGGCTGGGAATTCAGATCGGCATGAAAGAGAATCGATTAACCGTCATCTCGCCGATTGAAGGGACCCCGGCTGATCTGGCGGGAGTAAAATCTGGAGATGTTATTTTAAAAGTAGACGGCCATTCTACCGCAAATATGAATTTACAGGATGCTGTCGAAAAAATGAGAGGGCCGAAAGGGAGCAAAGTGATCCTGACCATCGGCCGTGAAAACAGCCCTGAGCCGATTGTCTTTACTTTGATCCGCGATATTATTAAAATTCAAAGCGTGAAAAGCAAAATGTTGGAGCAGGGGATCGGCTATATCCGGATTTCCCAGTTTCAGGAGCATACGGCCAGGGACACGGAGCGGGCTTTAAAGAAATTAAAAGAAGAGAAAATGCAGTCGCTGATTATTGATTTAAGAAATAATCCCGGAGGGCTCTTAACATCTGCCGTTGAAATCAGCGAACAATTTTTAGAGCCGGGTAAGCTCATCGTTTCGATTAAAGGGAGAGATGAAAAAAAAGAGGAATACAGTTCCAACGGTCCCGCCGGCCAGTCCAATTATCCCATGATCATTCTGGTTAACGAGGGAAGCGCCAGCGCTTCCGAGATCGTTTCCGGAGCCCTGCAGGATTGGGGGAGGGCTGTGGTTGTCGGAATCCAAACCTTTGGAAAAGGTTCGGTCCAGACCATCCTTCCCCTGTCGGACGGGTCGGGGCTCCGTTTGACCACCGCAAAATATTACACCCCAAAAGGGAGGTCGATCCAAAACATTGGGATTGATCCTGATATCGTCGTGAAGCCTCCGGCATTTAAAGACGCAAAAGGGATGGTTATTAACCGGCCGGTCTTAAGAGAAAAGGACCTTGAGCGGCATTTAAAAAACGAGACGGGCAAAGAGCCGGAAAAGGACCAAACGCCTCTTCCGGCCGTTGAAGAAAACTTCCCTGTGCCAGATGATAAAAAGGAGGTTGAAGATGTTCAACTCCAAAAAGCCGTGGAATTATTAAAGAGCTGGAAGATCTTCAAACAGTTAATCCCTCCGGTTACTGCCGGAAAAAACAGCGATACCATTGGCAAAAAAGAGGTATTGACTGGCAAATAAGGAAGACAAAAAAAGAATATAAATTAATTTTTTTCTTGCATTCAAACTTGTTTTGTTGTAAAAATTAGCACTCTAACGTGGTGAGTGCTAATTTTTACTTTGTTAATCATTGCCTCAAAATCACAAAGCTAAATCATTCCCTGCAATAAATAAGGAGGACGACCTATGAGTACAGCTGCAAAAAAAGGAACACTTGCTTTTAAACCCTTAAAAGACAGGGTTTTTGTAAGTTATTCCGAAGAAATGGAAAAAACCGCCGGCGGTCTTTATATTCCCGAAGCGGCAAAAGAGAAACCCCAGAAAGGTAAAATCGAATCTATCGGAGCCGAAGTCAAGTCCGTTAAGGCCGGAGATACGATTTTATTTGATAAATATTCAGGATCAAAAATCAATATTTCGTCATTCCCGAATGTCTCTATCGGGAATCCAGGTGTTTTCAAGAAAATACGGCGGCAAAGTCACTGGATTCCGGCTTAAAGCATACCGGAATGACGGATAAATGGGCATATTTGTAAAAAATCCGCTGTAGTAATAATTTAAATAAAATAAAAGAGGAGTATAAAATTCTATGGCAAAACAGATATTATTCAGCGAGGATGCCCGCGCATTGATCCTGAGAGGGGTCAACCAGTTAACCGATGCCGTCAAGGCAACGCTGGGACCCCGTGGAAGAAACGCCGTTATTGAGAAGAAATTCGGCGCTCCCACCATTACAAAAGACGGCGTGACCGTTGCAAAAGAGATTGAATTAAAAGATCCCTATGAAAATATGGGAGCTCAACTGGTGAAAGAGGTGGCCAGTAAAACCAGCGATACCGCCGGAGATGGAACCACAACCGCAACCGTATTGGCCCAGGCGATCTTCAGAGAGGGTGTCAAGCATACCTCTGCCGGCGCCAACTCAATGGATATTAAACGGGGAATTGACCGTGCGGTCGAAGTGGTGGTCGAAGAGTTAAAAAAAATCAGCAAACCCTGCCAGACCAAAAAAGAGATTTCCCAGATCGGGACCATTTCCGCCAATAATGACAAAACCATCGGTGATTTAATTTCTGAAGCGATGGAAAAAGTCGGCAAAGACGGCGTGATTACGGTTGAAGAAGCCAAGAGCATGTCCACCTCTCTCGATGTTGTTGAGGGGATGCAGTTTGACCGCGGATATATCTCCCCCTATTTTGTCACCGATCCTGACAGAATGGAAGCCGTCATGGAAGATGCCTTCATTCTGATCAATGAAAAGAAGATCAGCACGATGAAAGATCTTCTCCCGATTCTCGAACAGATTGCGAAATTGGGAAGACCGTTCGTGATCATCTCGGAAGATGTCGAAGGAGAAGCCCTGGCGACCCTCGTGGTCAATAAATTGAGGGGCACGTTGAACTGCAGCGCGGTAAAAGCTCCCGGATTCGGAGACCGGAGAAAAGCCATGCTCGAGGATATCGCCGTTTTAACCGGCGGGCAGGTGATTGCGGAAGATCTCGGACTCAAACTCGAAAATGTCAAGATTTCAGACCTTGGCAGGGCCAAAAGAATTACCATCGACAAAGATAACACCACCATCGTCGAAGGCGCCGGTGATAAGGCCAAGATTCAGGGCAGGGTTAAACAGATCAAGGCTCAGATTGAAGAAACCACGTCAGACTATGATCGTGAAAAACTTCAGGAGAGACTGGCAAAAATCGTCGGCGGCGTCGCGGTGATCAACGTCGGAGCAGCCACCGAAACTGAAATGAAAGAAAAGAAAGCCCGGGTTGAGGATGCGCTTCATGCGACCAAAGCCGCGGTGGAAGAAGGAATTGTTCCCGGCGGCGGAGTGGCCCTCCTTCGCTGTATTCATGTCCTGGACAAACTGACCCTGGCAGGAGATCAGCAATGGGGCGTCAATATCATCAAAAGAGCCCTTGAAGAGCCGATCCGCCAGATCAGCGAAAATGCCGGATTTGAAGGTTCGGTTATCGTTGAAAAAGTCAAAAACGGGAAAGGTAATTTCGGTTTTGACGCGGGATCAGGAAATTATGTCGATATGGTGGATGCCGGTATCATTGATCCGACCAAAGTGACGCGCAGCGCGCTTCAAAACGCCGCCAGCGTCTCAGGTTTGATGCTGACCACCGAGGTTATGATTGCCGATATCCCGGAAGAGAAAAAAACTTCCATGATGCCGCCCGGAGGCGGGGGTGGTGGAATGGG
>JACQBY010000115.1 GCA_016201875.1 Nitrospirota bacterium | reverse complement strand
CCGCCGCATCCATTCGGTCAGATGGTATTTAATCAGCGCTGAAATCACCGAAGGTTTTTGGCCTGAATCGACCGCTCCCAGGGTCATCACCCGGGCGGCGTCCATGAGATAAGTCATCCCTCCGATCCGGGCCAGAGGCTCTTCCACCCCTTCAAAATAGCCGATGGGTGTCTTAAACTGTTTTCGTATGGCCGCATAGGCCCCGGTGGCCCGGCTGGCCAGTTTCGCGGCGCCGGTGGAAAGAGCGGGGAGAGAAATCGAACGTCCCGCGGCAAGGCTTTCCATGAGCATTCGCCATCCGCGGCCCGCCTCGGCGATCCCTCCGACGATCTGGCCAACAGGAATGAAAACATCTCTTCCGCTGTTCGGACCGGTTTGAAAGGCGATACTCATCGGAAGATGGCGGTTGCCGATGGTCACCCCCGGGGTGTTGGCCGGGATCAGAGCGACCGTAATCCCAAGCTCTACTTTTTGCCCGATCAGATGATCGGGGTCATAAAGTTTAAACGCAAGGCCGATGACTGTGGCGATCGGTCCGAGGGTGATATATCTTTTTTCCCAGTTGAGCCGGATCCCCAGAACATCCTTTTCCCCTTCGTATTCCCCCCGGCAGATAATCCCCGAATCGGTGATGGAAGCGGCGTCGCTCCCTGCAAAGGGACTGGTCAGGGCAAAGCAGGGGATTTCCTCCCCCCGCGCCAGCCGGGGGAGATAATAGTTTTTCTGGGCTTCTGTCCCGTAGTGGAGCAACACTTCCGCCGGACCGAGAGAATTGGGGACCATGACGGTGACCGAAGCCGGAAGGCTCCGGCTGGCAATTTTCATAATGACCGAGGAGTGCGCCAGGGCGGACATTTCGAGACCCCCGTATTTTTTCGGAATGATCATTCCGAAAAGCCGGCTCTCTTTAATAAATTTCCAGACCTCGGGAGGGAGATCATGGACCTCCTCATTGATGCTCCAGTCGTCGAGCATCTGGCAGAGCTGTTCGACCGGTCCGTCAAGAAATGCCTGCTCCGCGGCAGTCAGAACCGGAGGGGGGACCGCGAGTAATTTTTTCCAGTCGGGCCTTCCGCTGAAGAGGTCGGCGTCCCACCAGACAGTTCCCGCCTCGAGGGCTTCTCTCTCGGTCTGGGACATCGGGGGGACCCTTTTTCGGAAGAGGCTCAGGAGGGGGGAAGTGATCATTTTTTTGCGAAACAAGGGAATATTAAACGGCAGAACGATCAGGAGGACGAAAAAGGACCAGACCGGCAGCATCATTTGAGGCGGAAGAGGAGCGAGAACCGTCCCCGCGGCGAGCGCTCCTGCCGCTGTCCCGGTCCAGATCCAACCCGGCGCCCGCAAAGCGGCCAAAAGCCAAATGGCAATAATGCCCGAAACAACCAATCCCAGTATGATCATTTGATGACTCTCCAGAAGTGAATGTATTACCATCCCTCTACTACTTTATGCAGAGAGGCCCTTCTTGTCAACTCTATTCACCCGACGGTCACGTCAAAGTCCGCTATAAATCGTCATTCCCGCGGAAGCGGGAATCCGATATTGATTTTTTGAATTTTGGATTCCCGATAAAAACATTCGGGAATGACGAATTGAATTCTTTGTAAAACCTCTGACATTTCAGAGAGTTTAATCACAGAATGACGTGACCCTGTATTCACCCGACGGCTAAGGCTCAATCTTAGAGAAAACGAGCCGAATCTATGATGGATCTGGTTGTCTATTATTTTAGACAGATTCCACACAAGTGGCCACGGATTGTGCGTCCACCCATCCATTGCTTGCGTGGATATATCTGGTATTCTTTTGGAATATCAATTGGTTTTGATTCCGATGAACCTTTGGTTTTTTTGGCCAGGAAGTGGTATATGAATTGCATCTGACATAAGCTTGATTGGGCATGATTTTAATTTTAATCACAAAGGAGGTTAAGATGGGATATAGAGCGTTCTTAACAGTCAAGCGAAAATGTCATGAGCTTAAAATGTCTCCTTTAATAAAAGGAGTCGGGAAAGTGATCTTTTCCCTATGGGCTCTATTGTTATTTGGAAGCTTTTCCGGGGTTGCTTATGGCGAGGAAGCGATCAAGGCGACCCTGACCCCTCCGCCGGAAGTGCCTCCTGCCGTCAAACGGTCTAAACCGGCTCGAGTTCAGGTAGAGATTGAAACTAAAGAGTTGAAAGGGCCGATTGCCGAGGGGGTGGAATATGAGTTCTGGACCTTCGGGGGAACGGTTCCGGGCCCCATGATCCGGGTGATGGAAGGGGATACCATCGAGCTTACCCTCAAGAACAACGAGACCAGCAAATTTCCCCACTCGATTGATCTCCATGCTGTAACCGGTCCGGGGGGCGGAGCCAAGGTGACACAGACTCTCCCCGGAGCAAAGACGGCATTTTTATGGAAGGCGCTGAACCCGGGGTTATATGTCTATCATTGTGCCACCCCCCATGTCCCAACCCATGTCGCCAACGGGATGTATGGTCTGATCCTGGTGGAGCCTAAAGGGGGACTCCCCCCGGTAGACCATGAGTTTTATGTCGTCCAGGGGGATTTTTACACCCAGGGTTCTCATGGAGAAAAAGGTTTTCAGGCCTATTCTGCCGATAAGGGGAGGATGGAACATCCGGAGTATGTGGTATTTAACGGGCATGAGGGCGCGTTGACCGGAGAACATTCGCTTAAGGCCAAAGTAGGGGAAAAAATCCGGTTGTATGTGGGGAATGGCGGACCCAACCTGGTCTCTTCCTTCCATGTAATCGGGGAGATTTTTGATCAAGTCTATCTGGAAGGCGGAATCGGATCTCCGCCGACCAAAAATGTCCAGACGACCTTGATCCCGGCAGGAGGTTCTGCCATTGTCGATTTACACCTGGACGTTCCCGGGACCTATCTTCTGGTCGACCACAGCATCTTCAGGGTGTTTGAAAAGGGGGCTGTCGGGATGATTCAGGTAACCGGTCCGGATGCGCCGGGAATTTTCAAACCCCTGACGGAAGGGGTGGGAGGTTCCGGCCATTAACAGGGGTCGGTAAAATTCCCCATATACCCCCGTCACATTCAGCATTATTTTTTGGGTGACGGGGGTTGAAAATCAGGTCCCGCGAGCGTTGTCAGCATTCCGGAGGGGAAGGCCATTTTCAAGATTGAATTGGTGGCTTTGTTTGAAATGAAAAGAAAATTGTTTGTCCCGTCATAGAGGATCCCCTGCGGGAGAGCCAGATGAGGGGCCTGGGGGATGTTCCAGGTCGATATTTTCCGGGTGGCGAGGTCCATTTGCCGAATGGCATGATTGGCCGTGTCCGAGACAAAGAGCAGAGAGTCGTTCTGATAGAGCGTAATACCGCGGGGAAAGCCGAGCGCGATTTCTTCCGGCTTTTCAAAGAGTCTTTCACTTCGGCCGGCCGGGCCCGCAATCGTGGTGACTTCTCCCGAAGCCGTGCTGATTTTTCGAATCGCCTGGTTGGAAGAGTCGGTGATATAAAGAAATGTTCCGGAGCGGTCAATGGCAACACCGGCCGGATGGTCAAACCGGGCGGTGCTCCCGGACCCATCGACGAAGCCAAGAAAACCGGGCTGGCCTGCGAGGGTTGTGACCGAATGGGAGGCGATGTCAATTTTACGAATGGCATGGTTGGACGTATCGGCAACATAGAGAAAGGCTCCCGAAGGGTCCGCGATGATCCCTTCCGGGTCGTTAAATCTGGAAGATGGGCCGGACCCGTCGGCAAATCCGAATTTTCCGGAACTTCCCGCGATCGTCTTGACCTCCCCGGTTGTCAGGCTGATCGATCGGATCGTATGATTTCCGGTGTCTGTCACATACAGGGAGCGGCTTTTAAGATCGGTCGTGATTCCCTGGGGGGTCCGGAACCTTGCACTGGCCCCTTTATCGTCAATCTCCCCGAAATTTCCTCCGCTTCCCGCGACGGTTGTCACAAGACCGGTAGCGATAACGATTTTCCGGATGACATGGTTATAGGCGTCGGCGACGTAGAGGCTGGTCCCGTCAGAGGCCAGGTGGACCGGATTGCAAAATCTGGCTGAAGGGGAAGGTCCGTCCAGGTATCCGCAATCATAAGGAGTGGGGGTTTGATCGACTAATGGAAAAACTCTTAATCCGGAGTAGGGATTCGGCGAAGGGGGCGATTCAGCGGCCAGTATGATGCCATTCAGGATCACAAGGGTGATCGAGAAGAGGATTCTTCCGGATAGAGTCAAGAGAAATAATTTTAACCCTGGTTTGAGAATTCGACAACCCTTACCGTCCGTCTTAAGTCGGGGGTTCCAAAAATCTCGGGAGACGGATTCCCTTTTGCCGGACCGAAAGAAACCTCTATCAGATAGCGGTTATCCTCCATGGGGATCAGGATCGCCCTGATAAAATCCGGCCCTCCCCTGAGCATGTCAGAAAAAACAGTTTCAAACTGATCGGCCTCGATAAAATCCGATTTTGAGGCCACACAGGTATTTTTTCCGTAACTCAGCAAATTCAGGCCGCTCATAAATACGATCTGGTTTAATCCAAGCGCCGGTCTTTTTTTTTCTTTTAAGAGGATATTGATCTGGTTGAGGATTTTACGAGAATAATTTAGCATCATTGACTCCTGAAATCAAATGGTTGCCAATACGCCAAACAAGACGCTTCCGAGGATCGCCATAATGATCCATTGAATTTTTTCAATCATGTTTCCCTCTTTGAGTTTAAGTTTTGCCTGATTAACCAAGCTAAACTAATGATAAAGCAATTACCATGCCAAATATATTTAAAGTATAAGTATTTGAAAACAGGTCTATATTAAATTTATTTTAAAAATAATCCGATGTTTGTTGTTAAAAATCTATCAGTTTGATAGATACCAGCTTCTAAACACGAGATCTTTTATTTATGTGTTGGAAGGTGTTCGAAAAGTTTTTTGAGGTCGTGTAACTCCTGATTCATCATTCATCGACCCAGGGGATTTTTTATGTTGAGAGGGGAGGATATCTAAAAGGGTGTAGCGGGTCAAGGTTTTAAGGAAATCATTCAGAGCTTTGTTTAAAATCGATTGGAGACCGCACCCCGGGAGGATCGGGCATCCCTGTTTGGATATTTGAAAACATTCCACGATATTGAGATTCTCTTCTGTTTTTAAAATCATCTCTCCGAGGTTGATCAGTTCGGGAGGGCGGGCCAGCCGCATCCCTCCCCTGTGGCCCCTTGTCGTTATAATATACCCTCCTTTGGAGAGTTGATGAACGATTTTCATCAAATGGTTTTTGGAAAGATGGTGATATCGGGAGACTTCTTCAATGGTGGTATTTTTTTCCTGGTATGTCCCAAGATACATTAATACCCTTAATGAATAATCTGTGAAACGGGTCAATCTCATATTTATATTATACCAAGTTTTTCTGAATTAAGGTAGGGACTCCGGACCGGCCCTTTTAATTTCATAGACAAAGGGGACTTTACTGGGATAAGCTTTGCCGGTAGATATTGAACCGGTCCCCATGGAGATTTTTCTAGGCCCTTTCCATCCCACTCTTGAAGAAGCGTTCGTCGAAGAGGTTCTGTTAAAGAAAAAGAAAAACCCTCTTCTTCCGCTTCTTCTCCTTGTTCCTTCAAATTCTCTCAAACGACGATTGAAACTTCTTTTAGCGGGAGAGAAGCGTCTCTGTTTCCTGAATCTTTCTATTTTGACTTTTCATCAACTTTCCCGGCATCTCCTCGAAGAATCCCCTGGTTCCCCCTCCGGGGTCATCCGCGACGAGCTTTATCTCGAAGAGTTCCTGCGCCATTTAATTGCGGAAAAATACCAGAACCATGATGCTTTTTCGGGGATCATCGAAACCGAAGGAGGGGTCTCCGTCCTCCGGGCAACCCTTCGCGACCTCAAAGAGGGGCTGGTAGACCCGGAAATTGCTCTGACCGCCTTAAGAGAGGGGCATTTTGGCGCCGACTCCGGACAATTCCGGAAACTCTTTTCGCTTTTCTCCCTTTATGGAGAGATGCTCGGACGATCTGAAAAATTGGGGGTGATGGATTATACCGATCTGGTTCAACAGGCTTCCGGGTTCATCGCCTCTTCCCCATTTTTAAAAACGTTCGGGCATATTTTTTATTATGGTTTTTATGATTTAACCCAGGTCCAGATCGATTTCTTTTACCGGGTAGCCGACGCTTACCCTGTTTCCCTTTTCTTCCCGCTGATAGAGAAGGGGCCGGGATGGGTTTTTGCCGGGAAGTTCTTTGACCGGTATGTCAGAGGGAAAGCTTCGGAGAAGAACCCCATTCGATCCCTGGCAGATCGACCGGCCGCGGAGAGACCCTTCTGCCAGATCATGAATTGTTCCGGCATCCGCGATGAGGTGTTAACCGTTGCCAAAGAAATTTTAAGGCTGAACGAAGAAGACAAGATCTCTTTTCAGGATATCGGCGTCGTGGCGCGGGACCTCCCTCCCTACCTCTCTCAGGTCAAAGCGCTTTTCCCCGGGCATGGGATCCCTTTTATTACCACAGGCCAGGAACCGCTGGTTCAATTTCCTCTCGTTAAAGATATTCTTCTTTTTACCCGGCTGACAGAAAGAGAGTATCACCGTTCCCGTATGATCGATTTTCTTTCGTCTCCTTATGTCCATATCGAGAAGCTGATGCCGAAGGGGACCGAACCCCGTCCGGACCTCTGGGATATTTTAACCCGCCAGATCGGAGTTTCAAAAGGGGCCGAGGCATGGCGGCGTCTGGAGGGGTACGATAGAAATAGGGAGGGTGATGTTCCTCCCGGACAGGCCCGAATATTATGGGCGATTTTTAATCTTCTGGACCGGGATTTCAGGAGCCTTCCGGAAAAAGCCTCCTGGCCTGAATTTTCCGGGCGATGGAAAGCGTTGCTCATAAAATATTTCGGACTGTTCGAATCCCCGGAAGAAAACCAGGTCGGACGGGAAGCTCCGGTCATTTTGCAAGTGATGAACATTCTTGATCAGCTGTCAGGCCTGCATGAGTTCGACCAGGAGGTCTCTTTGCCTCTCTTTCGGAAGACGTTTCAACGCTGGCTGGAGCGGAGTTCCCATCCGATAACCGAAGATCGGATGACCGGGGTATCGGTGATGGATGCCATGTCTGCCCGGGGGGTCCCTTTCCGGGCGTTGTTTGTCCTGGGGCTGAACGAAGGCCGGTTTCCCCGGACGATTCGGGAAGACGGGTTCCTGAGAGACGGCGCCAGGCGCGTTCTGGAATCCGTGCTGGGATATAAAATCAGTGAAAAACTATCGGGCCATGACGAAGAAAAACTCCTTTTTACCCTTCTGGAAGGGTCGGCAGGGGAATATCTCTATTACCTCTATCAGCGGTCGAACGATTCGGGAAAGAGCCTCTCCCCGTCGTGGTACCTGAGTGAAGGTCCCGAGTTTTTGGGTACGGTCCGCTCTGTTCCCCGCGGAACCCTTGAGAAAAAAGAGGTCTTGCCGTTCAGCCAGCCGGCCTGGATGTTGCCGGGAGAAATGGCGGTTCGTTTAAGCCTCCAATCCCGGGAGGCGTCTCATCTCTTTGAACGATCTCCCCTTTTAAAACGGCTGATTGAACGAAGCGGAAGAGGGTTAGACCTGATTGAAAATCAGGGGGAATTGACCGGCTTCGACGGATGGGTCGGCCCTCTTCCGGAGCATTGGGCCGGCCTGACCCTTCAGCGAATGGCGCCGACCGCCCTCGAACTCTACGCAAAATGCCCTTTTAATTATTTCTGCCGGACTCTGCTGAATCTCCGCCGTCCCGAAAAGCCCGAAGAATGGACCGGGCCTCCTCCCGCGGAGACCGGCGGGTTGGGCCATGAGATTTTAAAAAACTTTTATCAGAGATTAACCGGTCAAGATTATTTTTCAGAAAGAAATCGGGAAATCGATATTCAAGCCCTTCTGCATGAAGTCAGCCGGGACGTTTTCCTTGCGTACGAATCGGTATCTGCCGTCGGTTATCCGGCGGCCTGGGAAGTTTTTCAGGAACAGATCCTCGAAACCCTGGCCGAGGTCGTGGCGTGGGACCTTGCCCGGCTCCGGGAATCGGGGTACCGCCCTGATCTGTTTGAGACCCCATGGGAGGGGCGTCTCGAAGGAGAATGGTTTAAAGAATTTGAGGGTTTCCCGATCAAAGGGAAGCCAGACCGGATCGACGCGCTTGCCGGAGGAAACCGGCGCCACATTATTGATTACAAATTCAAACTGGGGAAAAACCGCAAGGCTGAAACGAAGGATCTTTATCTCGCTTCGGTTCAGGGGAAACAGCTGCAGATCCCGCTCTATCTTCTTTTAGCCCGGCAAAATGCCGTTTCTTCCGGAGGGAACGGGGATCGTCCCTTTTTCGAAGCCTCGTTGTATTATGTGGCTCCGAAATGGGAAAAAGGCCCGCTGGTCCCCGTCCACTTTCCTGAAAATGGCTGGGAGGGGGAGAGTGGAAAAAGAGTGGCGTCCACAATCGTCTTCCTGTTAGAGGGGATTCAAGGGGGCCGGTTTTTTATCAACCCGGGAGAAGCGTGTGGATATTGCGAATACCGGTCGATCTGCCGCGAAGACCATCGGCCGTCGCTCTTGCGGCTGGAAGGAAATCCCCGGGTAGAACGCCATAGAAATATTCTGGAACAAAAGAACCCCCCTTCTCCGGGGGAGAGGGAAGGAACATGATCGATCCGATAGCCGACGCTCCGGAGCGGGAGAGGGCCGCCACAACCTTTGACCGGAATGTCGTGGTGACGGCGGGGGCCGGAACTGGCAAGACAACCCTGTTGATCAACCGGCTGATCCATCTTCTGATGAAAGAACCCCGCCCTTTGAAGGTGACCGAAATCATCGCGCTGACCTTTACCAATAAGGCCGCTGATGAAATCCGGACCAGGCTCAGATCGAGGCTCCGGGGCCTCCTGGAGGCGGCTTCCGAAGAGAGCCGGGAAGAAGCCCGGGAACTGATGGAAAGATACCGCCTGGAAAAGGATCAGATCGATGCGCGCGTCCGCGAGGCGCTTGCCGGCATGGAAAAGGGGGAAATCGGCACGATCCACTCCTTTGCCTCCCGTCTGCTGAGGCTTTATCCGGTAGAGGCGGGGGTCGATCCCCAATTTCAGGAAGATGAGGGGATCCGGTTTGAGAGGCACTTCAAAGAAAAGTGGGAAGCCTGGCTTGACCGGGAGATCGGCGTCCGTTCGCTCCGCAAAGAAGCGTGGAAAACCATTCTGCGCCGTGTCTCTCTCGATCAGATCACTGAACTTGTCCGCCTCCTTTGCTCTGAAATCATCCCCCTCAATCAGCTTGAAGAACTCTCCGTGGAATCGGCGATCTCCCTGCTCCTTCGAAACTGGCTCTTTGGCCTTGAACGAGCGGCTTCCAAACTTTCCGCCCGTTTCCCCGGCGAGAGGAATATCGAAAAAATGATCCGGGCGTCGCAAAAAATTTTCCGGGAGATTCTGGCGGACCCCGTTTTAAAAAAGGAGGTTTTGAAAGAGGAGATCGACCTCCTTTTATCGGGAAAACCGCCCGGCGCGGTCAAAGGGTGGGACGAATCCGAAGTGGAAGAGGCGGGAGAGCTGATCCGGGCGGCAAAAGGCCTGGTGAGGGCAGACTCCGGCCTGATCGGCTCCCTCATTGGCCTGGTCCTTCCCTTTGTTAAAACCTGCCGGGAAAGTTTTCTCCGGGGGGGCTATATCTCCTTTGACGGTCTTCTGGTCCGGGCAAGAAATCTTGTCCGGGACCATCGGCCGGTCAGGGAGGAACTGAAGCGGTCGTTTCAGGCAATCTTGATCGATGAGTTTCAGGACACCGACCCTCTCCAGTATGAGATTCTCCTTTACCTTGCGGAGGCCCCGGGGGAGGGGGCAGGCAACTGGAGAGAGGTCCGACTGGAGCCGGGAAAGCTTTTTGTGGTCGGAGACCCGAAGCAGTCGATCTATGCCTTCCGGAGGGCCGATATTGAGGCCTATCTCGATGTCGTCAAAGGAATCATTGAATCCCAGAACGGAATCCATTGCCCGCTCAGGGTCAACTTCAGGAGCCATTCAGGGATCCTCGATGTGGTGAACGGCGTTTTTGACCCTTTGATGATTTTCCGCGAAGGGGTCCAGCCCTCTTATGTGCCGATCCACACTCCTTCGGAAAAACCTTCTGACCCGGCCTATCCTTTCCGGAGGGTCGAAGTACGGAAAATTATTCCGTCGGGAGAAAAGTTCGATGCCCAAACGGCCCGGCGTTTTGAAGCGGAGTCTATTTCCGAATGGCTTTCAAAAGAGGTTCTGGGAAAAGCCCTTATACCGGGCAAAGGGGGGGAGCCGGCCGCCGTCGAGCCGGGGGATGTGGCGGTCCTCATGAGGTCTCTCTCCGAGGTGCGCGAGATCCTGGAGGCTTTCAGGAAAAGGAATATCCGGTATGTGGTGGAGGGGGAAAAAGATTTTTATTCGACCCAGGAGGTGGTCCAGGCGATCGATCTCCTCCGGGCGCTGATCGATCCGCACGACACCCTGGCGCTTGCCGGCGTGCTCCGCTCTCCTGTCGGCGGCCTGAGCGACCTTGAACTTTATAAACTCAAAAAAGAGAACCTTCTTGATTACCGTTTGATGGCCCTTCCGGATGCCAAATTCGATAAAGAACGGCTCGGTCCCGCCAGGGAGCTCTACACCCTCCTCTACCGTCTTCACCGGGAGATCCCGACCCTGCAGGTGGGGGAGGCGGTGGGGAGGGTCCTCGACGAAATCCCGGTCAGGATCATCGCGGCCCGGGGGTACAAGGGGGAACAGGCGATTGCCAATCTTGAAAAGATCCGCCGTCTGGCGGAGTCGATGGGAGAGGAGGGGGGAGGGACGCTCAAAGAAACGGTCTCCATGCTGGAGCAAGGATTTCTGGAGAAGAGGAGCGAACCCGAGAACCCGCTTGTTGAAGAGCATGTCAACGCCGTCCGGATCATGAGCATTCATAAAGCCAAAGGGCTTGAATTCCCGGTCGTCATTCTGCCCGGGTGTCAGTCCGGCGTCAAAGGAAGCGAAGGAAAAGGGGTAGAGGCCGACTTTGACTGGTCGGCGAATCTTACAGGGATAAAAATCGGCGACATTTCAAATCCGGCGTCGGTGTTCCTTTCCGAAAAGAAAAGAGTGAGAGAAAAAGAGGAGCAGAAGCGGGTCCTTTATGTGGCGATGACCCGCCCGAGGGAGCATTTAATGATCTCTTTCGCCTCTACCGGAAAACGACAGGGGGGGAGTTTCCTGACCATGTTCGAAGCCTCCGCGGGCGAACTGGAAAAGGAAGCCGAATCCAGAGCCCTTCCGGTCGGAAGGGGAGAAGTCCGTTTAACCCTGGTCAGAGAGAGCTCTCTGGGCCATCCGATCGGACCGGCAGGCAAAAAGAGCCGGGAGCGGATAGAAGAAGATCCGGAGTGGGAAACCTATTTGAAACGGTGGGATGACCGGCAGGCGTTTTATAATAGAGCGGCCGGCAGGCCTTTATTTCTCACTCCGACACTTCTTCAAAAAAGGGAGGCCGAAAAAAAAGAACCCCCCGATCGGCGGGGAAAAACCGAAGGGAGCGGAAGTCCCGGTCCGCTGATCGGAGAGTTGGTCCATCGCTTTCTTCAGCAGTGGGATTTCAAAAAACCGATAGAAGGATACCGGGCCGATCTTACCCCCCTTCTGTCGAAATGGCTGAAGACCGGTTCCGCGATCGATCCCCATGCCGTTTATCAGGAGATCATCGGCATTCTCGATCTTTTCTTTGCCTCAGAGCCCTATCAGGAGATTTCTTCATCGGTGATCCTGGGGAGGGAGGTCCCTCTGTTGATGGCCTGGGGAGACCAGATCATGGAAGGCGTCATCGACATCATCTATGAAAGGGAAGGGAACCTTTACGCGGCCGATTATAAGACCGACCGGGTGAAAAAAGAAGATGTCGCCCGGACCGTCGAGAAGTATCATCATCAGGCAGAGGTCTATTCGCAGGCTGTTTCCCGCACTCTTCAAAGGGAGGTGACTGCTTTTAAATTTATTTTCTTGAGATTGGGGGAGTCGTTCCCGGTGAAACCTTCGTTACCATTAAAGCAAGAGAGATGACTATGGAAAAACCCCGTACCGACCATCCCTCCATAAAGCGATCCGTCGACAAAGCCACTTCGGCTGTTCACCTGCTCGCCCAACAGGCGTTCTCACGGGCCGCCGGAGCTCCTCTTGTCCCCGGGAACAGCGTGCGAATTCTCAAAGATGCCAGGGAGAATTATCCCGCCTGGCTTGAAGCCATCTCTTCTGCCAGACAAAGTATCCATTTTGAAAGCTACATCATCCATGAAGATGAGACCGGTAATCAGTTTGCCCAGGCTCTGGCCGCAAAGGCCCGGGAGGGGGTACGGGTCAGGCTGATTTATGACTGGCTGGGGGCATTTGGCAGGACATCGCGGCGCTTCTGGGAACGGTTGAGAAAGGCCGGCGTGGAAGTCAGGTGCTTCAATCCCCCCTACCTGGACCGCCCGTTTAGCTGGCTCAGCAGGGATCATCGTAAAATGATCGCGGTGGATGGCAGGATCGGTTTTGTCACCGGACTCTGCATCGGCCGCATGTGGGCTGGCTATCCGGAGCGTTCCATTGAGCCGTGGCGCGACACGGGGGTTGAGGTGCGGGGACCGGCGGTTTCCGATATTGAACTGGCCTTCGCCGAGACATGGGCGGCAACGGGGAGTCCCCTCCCTGAAGACGAACTTCCGGCAAGAGGGACCATTCCCCGTGCGGGAGAAGTTTCTTTGCGGGTCGTCGCAAGCGCTCCGAATACCGTCGGCCTTTACCGGCTGGATCAGCTGATTGCCTCCCTGGCCACCCGGTACCTCTGGCTGACCGACGCTTACTTCGTCGGGGTGACCCCTTATGTGCAGGCTCTCAGAGCCGCGGTAAAGGATGGCGTCGATGTCAGGCTTCTTGTCCCCGGGGCCACCGATATCCCTCTCCTTCGGGCATTGTCCATGGCAGGCTATCAGCCCCTCCTTGAAGCCGGAATCAGGGTTTTCGAATGGAACGGATCGATGCTCCACGCAAAAACCGCGGTGGCGGATCGTCGATGGGCCAGGGTGGGGTCGACGAACCTCAACCTGGCAAGCTGGATGGGAAACTATGAACTTGATGTGGCCATAGAAGATGACGCGTTAGCCCTGGCCATGGAGCAAATGTACCTTGAAGATCTTTCTCATTCGACCGAAATTGTCCTGGGTGAGCGTCGAAAGGTCCGTCCGGTTCAGGAGCGGCCGAAGCGATCGTGGCAAAAGACAAGGCGCGAAGGGGGGAGCATCAGCCGTGCGGGGGCCGGGGCGATCCGAATTGGCCATGCAGTCGGGGCGGCGGTCAGTAATCGCCGGGTCCTGGGCCCTGCCGAGACAAGAATTATTTCCTGGATGGGAGTAGCCTGTCTGGCCCTGGGCCTGGTGTCTGTTTTCTGGCCCCTCCTGGTGACCGTTCCTCTGGCGCTGCTATGCGGCTGGCTTGGCGTTTCGTTGTTTATCAGAGCTTTTAAGCTTTACAGGAAATGAGGTAAAGAAATAGAGGCCGGGGGGCACTTCGATCCTTGATCTTAATAATAAATAAATCAGCGTTGCTTCCCGAAAAAAGGGGTCAAAAAAGGGGTCAAATCTTTTGAAAAGGGGTCAAATCTTTTGTTGAATAATACTTTTAAATCTGCCATCGTTGGTCATTATGTCCCGCCCCTTCGCATAGAATACTGGTGCTATCTGCCAAGTTATGAATCGGTGAAGCTCTATGATATAAGTCTTCAGCAGATAGCCGCCAGGAAAAGGGGTTTAAATCTGCCATCGTTGGTCATTATGTCCCGCCCCTTCGCATAGAATACTGGTGCTATCTGCCAAGTTATGAATCGGTGAAGCTCTATGATATAAGTCTTCAGCAGATAGCCGCCAGTTTTAGCGTTGGGAGTTACATTGTTGAGTTGCCCTGAATAATTTAGCAGATTAGATTTGATATCTATATAAAGTCTAGTTATAATATAGACATGATTGAATTTGAATGGGATGAGCGAAAAAATGAGTCTAACCGTAAAAAACATGGAATTTGGTTTGAAGAAGCCCAACAGGCATTTGATGATCCAAATGGCCTGGTATTTTATGATGAAGACCACTCAAACCACGAAGATCGGTTTCTTTTGTTGGGGTTAAGTGGTTCTGCTAGAGTTTTGGTCGTTGTTTTTTGCGAAAGAAATAAAAAAGATGTTGTTCGTATCATTTCAGCCAGAAAGGCGACTAAAAAGGAGATTAAAAGTTATGAAGAAGGAATATAATTTTTCAAAAATGAAAGCTAAAAAAAATCCTTATGCTTCAAGAAAGAAGGCCGTTGGAATTAATCTAAGCGCGGAGGTTATTGATTATTTCAAAGGTCTTTCTAAAGAATCGGGGATTCCTTATCAAACCTTGATTGATCTTTACCTGCGTGATTGCGTGAAGAGTAAGAAGAAACCGAAGTTTGAATGGGCGGCGTAACAACAAGGTGGAAGGCCATGATTACAGCCTTCCTATACAGGGTCTTTCCAAAAAAAGATTGTTTGAAGAACCTCAAATCGCGCAGGTCTGGAAAAGGGAACTTTTGTGATCAGTATCCGGATCTCCTGTATTGACATTAAGGAGGTAATGGATCACCTCATGTTTCCAGGAGCCAAACTGCCCTATTTTTACCAGATTGGGGTAGGCATACTCACCACTGCATCCTGAACTATAATAAGGACATGGAAAACTTGGAGGC
Organism: Nitrospirota bacterium; assembly: GCA_016201875.1. Classification (GTDB taxonomy): domain Bacteria; phylum Nitrospirota; class Nitrospiria; order JACQBW01; family JACQBW01; genus JACQBY01. The sequence continues at coordinate 10,115 of JACQBY010000115.1, read as the reverse complement.
ATCATAATAACGGAAAGGTCGCTAAAACTTCCTTTTGAAAACTGGGAGCAAGCCTTCACTTCATCAAATTGTGCCTGGAAGAAACTGATGGTTTTGGAATCGATGAAAACGCCCTGAGGACTGTTTGAAGCGGCTTGAGTCTGACTGCCACAACCTAAAAGAGCTGAGAGGATTGCCAATCCCAAGCCACAAAAAATTCTTTTTTGGAGAAAGGACATGAAACTGCTTTATTACAGAACGGTTCGTTTTCTAATATTTGTAAAAGCAAAGAACATGCCACGATAATAAATAAAAAAATATTGATTTTATAAGGAGTTAGGAATACTGGAACCAGGTTGTTCTTCAGAATATTGACCTTTAAAACAGAAGGTGTTCAAAATTGTTCAATTTCATCGCGCTCCACCTTCTTCATCATTTCGTAAAAACTGTTTTCACAATTCATTAAAAACCCTTTACAAGGTATACCTTAATAAGGTATAAATAAGTATGGCCATTTGTTCTTTTTTTGACAAAGTTACAGAACAATTTTTCCTGACTGGAAAGGTGGCTAAAGGAATTGGCTGGAGTTCAATTAAAAATGTCGTCAAGAGAAAGCTTGATATGGTTCATTATGCTGAGGCTCTCAATGATTTAAAGGTCCCACCTGGAAACCGTTTGGAATCTCTTACCGGCGACTTAAAGGGATACTATAGTATTCGCATCAATGATCAATGGCGGATTGTTTTCGGGTGGACGGACTCTGGCCCCAATAAAGTACGAGTTTGTGATTATCACTGAATAAGGAGGTACTATGTTTAAAATTAGGAGAAATCCTACCACTCCAGGTGAGATTTTGAAGGAAGAGTTTTTGGTGCCCCTCGGGATGACTCAGGGGGAGTTGGCTTTGCATCTTAACTGTGATGTAAAGGTGATTAACCGAATAATTAATGGGCATACTAGTGTAACAGCAGAAATGGCAATTAAGCTTGCGGCTGCCTTTAACACAACTCCTGAATTTTGGCTAAACGCCCAAAAAGCTGTCGATCTCTATAAGGCATCTAAAAAAATTAATAAATTGCCGAAATCATTACTGCTGAAGACAGCATAGAACCGTTACATTTTCCAAATGCTTGCCACTCACCGGACCGGTTTTGATTAGAAACAGAGCTGAATAGAATTCCATAAAATATTAAGGGGTTTTGTAAGCGCCTTTATGTTATAATGCCTGGAATGAATCCGCATAGCGTGATCAGGGGAACCGGTTCGTACCTGCCTGAAAATATCATTTCCAATCAATTCCTTGCCCAAAAACTTAAGATCAGAGAAACCGACATCGTCAAAAAAACAGGTATTCTGGAGCGCCGCTGGGTCTCTGAAAAAGAAGCCTCGTCTGATCTCGCGACTTTTGCTTCAATAAAGGCCCTTGAGCAGGCCGGCATCGAAGGAAAAGACCTTGATATGATTATTCTTTCTTCGACCTCTCCCGACATGGTCTTCCCTTCCAGCGCCTGCCTTCTTCAAAAAAATTTAAAAGCGGGAAAAATCCCGGCTTTTGATATTCAGGCTTCCTGTTCCGGTTTTTTGTTTGCCTTATCCATGGCCGACAATTTTTTAAAACAATCCGATGCGAAATATGTTCTGGTGGCGGCCGGAGAGGTCAAATCCAGGATGCTTGATTTTCAAGACCCGGGGACCCTGATTTTGTTCGGGGATGGGGGAGGGGCGGCTGTCCTTTCAAAATCGGATGAGAAGAGAGGCCTCCTTTCCGTACATCTTCATTCGGACGGGACAAAAAACAGTTTAATTTATCTGCCAGCTGGAGGTTCGAGGCTTCCTTCCAGCCGGAAGACCCTGGACGAGGGGCTGCATACCCTCCGGATGAAGGGGACCTCTGTTTACCGGACGGCAATCGAATATTTTGAAAAAGCGATTACGGAAGCTTTGGAAAGCAACGATATCGGGCTGGACCAAATCGATCTCTTTATTTTCCATCAAGCCAATTTTAGGCTTTTGGAGAAAATCAGGGAGTCTTTCAAAATTCCGGAAGAGAAGGTGGAAATGACCATTGACCGGTTTGGAAATACCTCCTCGGCGTCAATCCCGATCACGCTTGACAGCGCGGTAGCAAAGAAAAAAATTAAAAAAGGAGACCATGTTTTGTTCGCTTCTTTTGGGGGGGGGATAACATGGGCCTCCGCTGTGTATAGATGGTAAAACAATTAAAACAGGTAGTGAATGAGAAAAATTAGAAAAAAAGTTAAAGAGTTAAAAAAAGATCTTGCCGGAAAATTGCAGACTCACCATGACGGCTACGGCTTTGTGTTATCGGTTGTTCCGGGAGAACCCGATGTTTATGTTCCGAGAACCGGGATGTCAGACGCGATGCATGGCGATCAGGTTCTGACACGGATTACAGGATTCCGGAGGGGGAAACCCGAAGGAAGAATCATCAAGGTTCTCCAGAGATCTCATAAGCAGGTGGTCGGAAAATACACCCAGATTTCCGGAGTCGGCTGGGTTGTTCCAAACGACCGGAAAATGACCCGGGATGTGCATATCCCCCTTTTAGAGGAGCTTCGCCCCGAGCCGGGGGAGATGGTGGTTGCCGAGATCACCTCTTATCCTACGCTTGAAAAAGGGCCCGAAGGGAGGATTATCAAGATCCTCGGCGAGGCCTATACCCCTTTGCTCGATACTTCGATGGTCATGGAAGAATTCCACCTTCCCGCCGTCTTTCCTCCCGCCATTCTCGAAGAGTCGGAAAAAGTTCCGACCGGGATATCCGAAGAGATGCTGGCCGGACGGAGAGATTTGCGCCGGGAGGTGACGCTGACGATCGACGGGGAGCATGCAAAGGATTTTGACGACGCCGTTTCGGCAGAGCGTCTTGGATCAAATCAAATCCGGCTCGGAGTCCACATTGCCGATGTCGGCGCGTATGTCCCCTGGAAAAGTCCCCTGGATCGGGAGGCGTATGAGAGAGGGACTTCGGTTTATTTTCCCGATAAAGTCGTTCCGATGTTTCCGGAAGCCCTTTCAAACGGGATCTGCAGTCTGAACCCGCATGTCGACCGGTTAACCTATTCGGTCGATATGATTTTTGACGAAGAGGGGAACAGAATCGATTATAAAATTTATGAAAGCGTGATTAAAAGCCAGGCCAGGATGACCTACACCGAGGTGAGAGATATTATCAATAGTCCGGGGCGTTCTTCCCTGAGAAAAAAAGAGGTTCTCGATACGATTTTTCTGCTGGAAGAGCTGGCTCTGAAATTAAAAAAGAAGCGGTTTGTAAGGGGGAGTATCGATTTTGATCTTCCGGAACCTCAGATTTTAATTGATGTCGCGGGGGAAATCACCTCGATTTTAAAAGAAGAGCGTAATTTTGCCCATAAGATTATCGAAGAGTGCATGCTGGCGGCCAATGAAACTGTGGCCGAGCACATGGCGAATCTTGACCTCCCCTTTATTTATAGAATTCATGATAAGCCGACTCCCGAGAAAATTCAGGATTTCAATCTCTTTGTGTCGAACCTCGGCTATTCTCTCAAGGGATTCCCCAAAAAAGTGACCCCAAAATCTTTTCAGGATATTCTGGACCAGATCAAAGGAAAAGTCGAAGAACGGGTGGTGAACCATCTCATGCTCAGATCGATGAAGCAAGCGGTTTACTCCACAGATAATCCAGGGCATTTTGGCCTTGCCGCCGAGTTTTATACCCATTTTACCTCCCCGATCAGAAGGTATCCTGACCTGATGGTCCATCGCCTCTTAAAAATGGCGTCGAAAGGGGAGTTGACCCCGAATAAAATTCCGATTTACAAAAAGTCCCTTCCTGAAATGACCACCCATTGTTCCGCACGGGAAAGAGTCTCCGTTGACGCTGAGAGAGAAGTCATTTCGCTCAAAAAAGTCAGGTTTATGGACAATAAGATCGACGAAGAGTTTGACGGCCATATCAGCGGGGTGACCTCTTTTGGCCTCTTTATCGAGTTAAATGATATTTTTGTCGAAGGGCTTGTTCATATTTCAACTCTGGAAGACCATTACCATTTTGACACCCAGAAACATTCATTGATCGGGGCAAGGTTCCGGAATGTTTACCGGTTAGGTGACCCGGTCAGGGTCCTGGTTGAACGGGTGAGTCTAGAAAAAAGGGAGGTCTCTTTTAAATTGCTGAATGAGATTCCCGAAAAGAAACCGGCAGGGGAACCAAAACCGGCGGGGACACCGGCCAAAAAATCTGATAACAGGCGGAAATTTAAAAAAAGATCCTATCGTCCTAGGTAATCTGAATGTCTATATATAGATTTTGAATCAGACGTCCCCACAGCAGGTTGTGTTTTTTCTTGTTTTTTTTGCCTGTCCATGATAAAAAAGGGAAGGTTTTTGTCATAACCCCTCTCAGGAGAAATGGTATGCGTTTAAAAAAGATAGACATTCTCGGATTTAAATCGTTTTGCGATAAAACGACCGTTCATTTTCAATCCGGCGTGACAGCCGTGGTTGGTCCTAACGGATGCGGGAAAAGCAATATTGCCGACGCCATTTTGTGGGTTCTGGGGGAGCAGAGCGCCAAAACCCTCAGAGGGGAAAAGATGGAAGATGTCATCTTTAACGGAACCGAAACCCGGAAAAGCCTTGGAATGTCGGAAGTCAACCTGACGCTGGGAGATATCGCGACCGGCCAGCTTTCGGGGGATTTCAGCGAATATCAAGAATTGACCATTACCCGGCGGTTATACCGGTCGGGAGAAAGCGATTACCTGATCAATAAAATCCCCTGCCGGCTGAAAGATATCCGGGACCTGTTGATCGATACCGGGGCGGGGGCAAAGGGGCATACGGTTATCGAACAGGGAAAAGTCGACGAAATCTTAAACTCTTCCCCTGCCAGAAGAAGAGAGATAATTGAAGAGACGGCAGGGATCTCAAAATACAAGATCCGCCGGAACGAAGCCCTCCGGAAACTTGAATCGACCGGGCAAAACCTCCTCCGGGTCCGCGATATCCTGGGCGAAGTTAAAAAACAGATGAACTCCATGGAACGGCAGGCCCGGAAAGCGGAGCGGTACCAGCAGGTTTATAAAGAGATGAGAGATCTTGAACTGGCGCTGACCGTTTATGAAGGGAAGATCCTTGCTTCGGCGGTGCAGGAGATCAAAGGGGAGTGGGAAGAGGTTGAGACCCAAAACATTGGTCTGGAGTCCCGGTTGACTCAGATCGATCTGGAGATCGAACAGCTCCGGCTGGTAATGATTGAAAAAGAAAATCAATTGAAGCAAATCGTCCAGAACATTTCCGAAAAAGAGGGGAATATCCAAAAGAATGAAGCCCGGATTTCGCTTCTGGAATCTCAGCTGGCCGAGTGGAAAGACCAGGTCCGGCAGGCGGAAGAGGAACGGATTGGATATCAATCCTCTTTTGAGGGGATGCAGGGGAAACAGGCCGATTTGAAAAATGAGATCGAAGCGCTGACCCTTCAGTTAGCTCAAAACGAGGCCGTTTTAAGGGAAAAAGAGGCCGAAGACCAGCTCTTGCTTGAAAAGGTGAAACAGCACCGGACGGAATATGATACCGAAAATGGGAATTTGAACCGTTTAATTACAGAAGCGGGGAACTTGACCGCCAGACTGGCCACTCAATCCTCCCGCCGCGACGAAATTCAAAAACGGATTGAAAAAGAATCGCTGGAATGCGCCGAAGTGGAGCGGCATTGTTTAGAGATGCAATCGCTGGAGGGAGAAGAGTCCCGGAAATTTTCCGGTCTGACAGAGGATTTCGAACGGGTTTTGAATGAACAAATAAAACTGGACGAAGCGCTGAAATCTTTCCATTTCCAGCTCAATCAGGCCGGGGAAACCTTGACCCGGAAGAGAGAGTCTCTTCATTCAAGCCGGGCCAGGCTCGATACCCTGAAAGAGCTTCAAAAAAACAGGGTCGGGTATTGGGAAGGGATCAAATCCCTTTTAAAAGGGAAAGAAACAGGGGAGATTAACGCCGATCTGTCGGGATGTATTGCCGATTTAATCGAGGTCCAGCCCCAGTTTGAAAAGGCGATCGAATCGGTTTTAAACGAAAGGCTCCAGGGGATTCTGGTCCAGTCAGCCGGTGAAAGTTTTGAATTAATCCAATACCTGAAATCAAAAAACCTCGGAAAGGGTCTGTTTGTTTTAAGAGAGCCCCGGAATTTGAGAGGCCCCCTCTGGAACGAGGCGGCCGCGGGAGCAGAGATCCAGAAGGAAAATGTTTTTGGTCCGGCGATTGAAAAAGTCACTTGCCTCCCCGGTTTTGAAAATATTTTTGAATCGTTGCTCCATCAGGTGGTCATTGTCAAGGATTTGATGACCGCTCACTATTTATGGGAGAAGAATCTGGGGGCATTTACTTTTGTGACGATCGAGGGAGAGGTGATCGACCCCTCCGGAACGATCTGGGGAGGATCCAAAGAAAACGGGGAAGAGGGGCTGTTACAGCGGCAGAGAGAGATCAAGGAACATCAGAGCGAAGTCAACCAGTTGACGATGGAGACCGGCCAGATGGAAGAGGCCCTGACCGGGCTTCAACAACGGGTAGAAACCCTGACCGGACAAAAAAAGAGAGTTGAAGAGTCGCTCCATCAGATTGAAATTGAAAAGGCAACCCAGGCGAAACATCTCGAAAAACTGAAGCAGGACATCGAACGTCTGGCCGGTCGGCAGGGGCAGCTCCAAAAAGAACTGGAAAAAGGGGGAGAGGCTGTTGCGTCGATCGAAAAAGAGTCTCAGCAGATTCAGGAAGAGGGGTTTCTGATCCAGGAATCGAGAGCTAAAGTCGAAGAGCGGATTGACGTGTTGAAGCGCTCCCTTCAGGAGAGCATGGGGGAAAAAGACCTGCTCGGCGCCAGGCTGACTGAAATTAAAGTGGAGTTTGCCTCCCTGAAAAGCAAGGTTCAGCATAGCATCGCCAATCTGAGCGGGCTGGAAAATAGTTTGAAAGAGACCTCCGGTAAAATGGCTTTAAAAGAAGAGAGCCTTTTGAATCTTGAGTTAAAACAGACGGCGGCTCTTGAAGAAAAGGAGTCTGTTCTTCAAGTCATCTCTCTCCTCAACGAAGAGCTCGGGCAGGTCAAAGCCTCAAAGGTGGGATTGATCGAGGAACATCATGCCGTCATGAGTTCCTTGAGGTTAAAAGAAGAAGCCTATCGCCTGAACAGAAAAGAGATTGATGAGACCGCAAAAAAGAAAAACGAACTGGAAATCAAATTGACCGAAGCCCGGGTAAAATACGAATATCTCGAGCAGTTTTTACATACCCATTATCAGGCGATTCTTCAGGAGGCCATCGGCGGACAAACCGTTCCGCGCTTCGCGGGAGAATTGGGAGAGCTTCCCTATGAGGAGTCGAAAGCCAGGCTGACAGAAATGAAATCAAAAATCGATCAAATGGGGCCTGTCAATGTCACGGCGATTGACGAATTTAAGGAATTGGAAGTGCGGTACCAGTTTCTCAAGACTCAGGAGGAAGATTTATCCCAGTCGATCATGTCGCTTCAGGAGGCGATTCAAAAAATCAATAAAACCACACGGGTGCTCTTTAATGAAACCTTCATCAACCTGAATCAGAAGTTTATGGAGGTCTTTGTCTCATTCTTTGAAGGGGGAAAAGCCGAGATGGTTTTATTGGATGAGGGGAACCCGTTTGAGTCGGGCGTGGATATCGTTGTTCAGCCGCCGGGGAAAAAAGTGAGAAATGTCTCGATGCTTTCAGGCGGGGAAAAGGCGTTGACAGCGATAGCCCTCCTCTTTGCCAGTTTTCTCATTCATCCCAGTCCCTTTTGCATCCTCGATGAGATTGACGCCCCTCTGGATGAAGAGAACATCCGCCGGTTTACCACGGTTTTAAAGAAAATGACCGATCATTCCCAGTTTATTGTCATTACCCATAACAAGAGAACGATGGAAATTGCCGATATTCTCTATGGGGTCACCCAGGAAGAAGCGGGTATTTCAAAGCTGATTTCTGTCCGGATGAATCAGACAGAAGCTCCGGCTGAACTCCAGCCCATGTAAAAGCCTGAAATTAACACCTGGTGGAAGGAAACATGGGTAACGATCCGATTTCAGAGTTTAAGTCCAAACAGCGTGAAACCTGGTCGCTCGGTAATTTTGGAGACATTGCCGTATATACCACGCCTGTTGCCGGGCATCTGGTCCATTTTGCCTCCGTTGCCGGCGGAGAGGCCCTGCTCGATGTCGGCACCGGCACCGGGGTTGTGGCGATTACGGCGCGGAGAAAAGGAGCAAAGGTCACAGGACTTGATCTGACCCCTTTTCTTCTGACTCAGGCGAAAGAGAATGCCTCTATCGCCGGGTGTGATGATATTCTCTGGCAGGAGGGGGATGCGGAATCCCTCCCCTTTGGCGACCATTCGTTTGACGTTGTTCTGAGCCAGTTTGGCCACATGTTTGCCCCGAGGCCGGAGGTGGCCATATCAGAGATGCTCCGGGTTTTAAAACCTGGCGGCCGGATTGCTTTTGCCACCTGGCCCCCCGAACAGCTCATCGGGCAGATGTTCAGTCTGAACGCAAAGTATATCCCTCCGCCCCCCGGCGTTGCGCCTCCTGTCCAATGGGGAGATGTGTCAGTCATTGAGCGGAGGCTCGGAAACAGAGTGGCTGATCTCTTCTTTGAACGGGGAATAATGGGTATCCCTGCACTTAGTCCCCAACATATCCGGTTTCTTCAGGAGGCTAAGGCGGGGCCTTTTATCCGGACGGTTCAGGCGCTTCAGAAAGATCCGGACCGGCTTGAAACCTGGCGAAAGGATATCGACCGGCTGGTCAGCCGGTACCTCCGTGATAATATTGTACGTCATGAGTACCTTCTGACCCGCGCTCTCAACATTTAAAAGATGGGTGGGCATTCCGGTTTTATTCTACCGCAAAGACTTTTCCATGCCTGGAAAGATTATTATTCCTTTGCAGGATTAATTCCAGGCTCCGTACTACCTTTCTAACGGAAATCAATACTTATCGTGGGCTTACACCTGGGACAACACAACATCCGCATTCCAAAAATATTTTTTATCGGCTGTAGGCGTTGTTTTTACATTGTTATGGCAACCATTCCAAAAAAGAAACGCGCAACCCTGGGTAAAACTGGTATTAGCCAGGCGTCAGTACAATCCGGCTATTGATTGTTTTCCAATAGGCTTGACATCTGCTTCATAGACATTTATTATTATACCAACCGGTTGGTTTATTATGAGAAAAGCGAACGAACATTCACCCACTAAAGAAAAACTCCTGGAGATGGCCCGGCAACTGATGCAGACGCAGGGCTATTCGGCCACTTCGGTCGACCAGATCTGTGAGGCCGCGGGTCTGACCAAGGGGAGTTTCTTTCATTATTTTAAGAGCAAGGAGAAACTGGGGAAAGCGGTGCTGGATTATTATGTCTTGTCCAGCTATCAGATGATCTTGGAAGCTCCCTTTTTTAAGAAAAAAGACCCTCTTCACCGCCTTTACGGTTATCTCGATTTCATGGTCGAGAGGTTCAAAGATCCGGCGAATGAAAGCAACTGTTTACTCGGCAACTTTGCCCAGGAGCTTTCGGATACTCATCCGGAGATTCGAACCCGGTGCGCCGGGCATTTTACCCATTTAGCTGAATTATTTAAAAAAACCCTGGATGAGACAAAGGCCAGCTACGCCCCCGAAGCCAGACTGGACACTCAAAGCCTGTCCGATCACTTCATCGCGGTTCTGGAGGGTTCCATCCTTTTGGCGAAGGCCAAACAAGATAAGGGGATCATTGAAAAAAGTCTACGGCACTTTAAACAATATTTAAAAACGTTATTTGAAAAATAACCAACAGAAGGAGAATGGGTCATGAGACTGCAGAATAAAGTGGCAATCATTACCGGAGGCGGATCAGGAATCGGGGGGGCCATAGCGAAACTCTTTGCCAAAGAAGGAGCCCGGGTGGTGATTACCGGCCGGCGTAAAGAAAAACTAGAAGAGGTGGTAAAGGCGATTTCAAAATCGGGTGGGCAGGCCTTGGCTCTACCAGGGAGTGTCACGGCCGAGACGGATGTCCAAAATGCGGTCAGCTCCACCATTCGGGCCTTTGGAAAAGTCGATATCCTGGTCAAT
>JACQBY010000038.1 GCA_016201875.1 Nitrospirota bacterium | reverse complement strand
CGGCGGCGAGTCTGCGGTTGGACCAGATGTTGTAGCGTGTGCCGTCGAACTGGTACCAGACGGCAAACGCGTCGCCATTGGCGTTGACCGCGATTTGGGAAGCGCCGGCAGAGCCTGTGTCGCTGTCGATACGCACCGTCGCGTCCCAGGTCGTGGCGGCGGGGTGCCTGGCGGTATAGATGTGGTTGCGCGCGCCGTCGTACCGGGACCACACGGCAAACACATCGCCGTTTGCGTTGTGAAGAACACCGGGGCAATCAGCGGAAAGCACCAACTCAAAGTCGTTCCTGCCATTGTCCAGATACGTGAAAGAGAAGTCGAAGGTGGCAGTGCCGCTCAACCACGAGCCATCCACTGTTAACGCCGGACTTTGCGTCGATATGGTTTGCGGAGGCCCCCATGTCACGGTGGATGCATTGTACCGACGGCGCCTTAGCTCCACCGTCACATTGCCGCAGTTCCCGGGCACGTAGACTTGCGTCTGGAAATGCAGAGTAGCGGCCTGATCGACGCGGCCGAAATAAACATAAGGGTCGATATATGTCTGCGTGAGCGCCTCTGGCGGCGTTGTGATGATGCCAGCGCCGATCTTAGGAAGTAGACACCAATACGGATCGTTCAACATGCTCGCCGGTTTGAAGCAGTATGTGCCCCCAAAATATGAGCTCCAGTACGCCCATGAAAAACTGCCGACCTCCCACTCTGCCACGCCATTGACCAGAGTGGCATCCTTCACGTTCCAATCTTGACCTTACAAATATGCCCATTTATCCGTCATTCCGGCATGTTTTAAGCCGGAATCCAGTGACTTTGCTTACGTATTTTCTTGAAAACACTTGGATTCCCGATAGAGACATTCGGGAATGACGAAAAAGTGCCGCTGTAGTGTTAAAAACAGTTACAGTTTAGCAAATGGATAGGGAGTTATTGAGAAAAATTTTAGAAAAAAGAGAATTAGAAAGGAACTTTCTCGTATTGAAATTCAGTAAAATCAATAACTTATGAATTCAAGTTTTCGCGGGAATGACAACTTGGGGGGTTATAGCCCTTGTAATTGCCGGTTATAATTGAAGCGTCCTTTTTAAAGCTTGGTCGATAAGGTCCATTTTGGAACATCGCCCTATTTTTCGATCAATCTCTTTCTCAAGGATAGTTGCGATATTATCGGTCACTACAACTGAATCGGTTAACAATCCCATTGCTCTGCATTCGGAATCGCCCTGCTTGAAAAGCACGCGGGTCGGACCTGAACGGTTAATATTACTTGTAATCAATGCAACAATTTGCTGGGAAAGTCCGGTATTAATTTGATCTGACTGGATAATCAATGCAGGACGTTTTTTGAAGGTCTTTAAATCGGAGTTGGGATAGATAACGAGGACGACATCGCCTCGTCTATAATTCATCATACACTTCCATGCCTGGAGCGCTCCAGTCCTCCTCAAATCCTTTTAATCTGGTTCGCGTTTCGGCGGCTTGTTCTTTTGTCCAGCCTAACTCCTTAATTGTTTTGGGAGGTTCTGCCACAACCACCATTTCCAGAGGCCCTTCTGGAAAATCATCCGGAACTTTAAAAGTGACCTGGTGATCAGGTCCGACAATCGTTTTTACAGTCCACGTTTTCATCAAGGTCTCCTTAAATTAATCATAAGTGATATTTTAGCACTACCTTTATAGGAGTGGCAATTGAGTTTTTTAAGTGAACTTCTTAATGAAAAGAGGGGTCACTCCCCTTGTAATTGCCGGTAGAGTTTCTCTGTTTTGGATGAGAGGGGGATTCCATGGAGTTCGGTGAGGATTTTTTTGCACCGGCGGTAGACGCCGGCCGCCTCGGCATCGGGCCCGAGAAGAAATAGCAATCCGTGTTTAACCTGGCGCGAGGCTAGTCCCCGTCGAGTCGCGATAGACTCCAGGATTGGAAGGCGCCAAAGAAGGCGTCTAAGGTAATGGCAATGGCTTCGTTTGAATTACAGGATAATCTTGACAGGCTTCGTGTTTTTTTCAGTTCTTTCGCCCACAGAATTTCCGCATCTCTGACAGCGGTATTCAAAGAGCTGGCCATCCGGAAGGACCAGGAGCAGGCGCTCCCGGACCGGCATCGGCCTCTGGCATCTGTTGCAGTAAAGGAGTGACGCCTGTATTTTTTCAAAGTCCCCCTTTTGACTTTCAAGCGTCCGCGGTTTAGGCGCCGTCCGGTAACCCGGAGGAATCATTCCTCCCGGAATCTTTTTATTCCCTTTCATTTCTTGGCCAATCCTTTATCCCTTTGAATCAGTTCGATTTCATATTTATCCGGAGCATCGATAAAGGCGAACATTCCTCCGCCGCTCGACGGCGTTGGGCCGTCGGTCAGAGGAACCCCTTTGCCGGCAAGGTATTCAGCGAATTTCTTCAGATCGTCCACTTCAAACGCAAGGTGGACCAGGTCTTCCTGCACTTCGACCTTTCCGCTTCCCGGGAAGTGGCAAAGTTCGATCTCCTCCTGGCTTCCTGGAACCTTTAAAAAAACCAGTTCCGAACCACGGGGAGATTTATGCCGGCTAATCAGGGTCAGGCCGAGGATGTCGCGGAAAAAATGGACATGCTCATCCATGTTATTCACCCGGAACCGGGTATGAAGTAATCTTTTTATCATTTTTTATTCCATTAAGGCCGATAAATGTTTTTCTACCGATTCGGCAAGAGCCTGCAAATTATACCCCCCTTCAAGAATAGAAACAATCCTGCCGTTGCAGAATTGCTCAGCCATTTTTTTGACTATGGAGGTCAGTCTCCCAAACCCTTCGGTGGAGAGTTCCATTTGCCCCAGCGGGTCATCTTTGTGAGCGTCAAAACCGGCGGAAATAATGATTAACTGAGGTTTGAAAACCTCAAGCCGGGGAAAGAGAACATTTTCAAACAGATCGAAGTATTCCCGGTCGCCTCCCCCCCGATCGAGCGGAGCATTGAGCGTAAAACCTTCCCCCTCTCCCCTCCCTGTTTCTCCGGAGCTTCCTGTCCCGGGATAAAAGGGATATTGATGGACGCTGAAATAAAAGACGCTCGGATCTTCATAGAAAATCTCCTGAGTGCCGTTCCCATGATGAACATCCCAGTCGATGATCACCACCCGTTCCATGTTGTATCTTCCCTGAAGATACCGGGCGGCGACCGCGGCATGATTGATCAAACAGAACCCCATCGCCTGGCTGATCCCGGCATGATGGCCCGGAGGGCGAACCGCACAAAAAGCATTCCGGATTTTATTTTGCATGATCTCATCTGCCGCCCGGCATATCCCTCCTGCCGCCAGACGGGCCGTCTGGAATGATAGGGGAGAAACCGGGGTATCCGGATCAAGATAAAAAAGTCTTTCTGTCCGGTCTTTGGATCGACCGATCCACAGGTCGGAAGGGATGGAAGATTCTAACTGCCGGATATAATCCGCTTGATGGACTTTGAAAAGCCACTCATCGCCAATCGGCCGGGGAGAGAGATGAAGGAGCGGATTGAATAAAGGGTTCCGGCGGATTTGCCTGTCGATAACATCAAGACGGGAGGGTGTTTCAGGATGGCCCGGCCCGGTGAGATGCTCTCTAAAATGGAGACTTGAAAGATAGCCGGTCATACAGACAGCTTCATATCAAAGGCTACAACTGCGCGATCAGTTCGTAATACTGTTTTTGAGGCATCTGGCTTAACTTTTCGGCCAACCGCCTGGCCTCTTCGAACAGACCGGCCTGTTCATAGCAGGACATCGCCTCGTGATGTTTTTCGATCATTTCGAGCAAACGGCCTGCCTGGCCGAACAGGTTAGCCCGTTGATACATTTCAACCGACCGGTTGATCATTCCCAATTTTTCGGCCAGCTTACAGGCTTCGTCTACCATCCCTTCTTTCTCAAGGTCGTCGATCTGCCTTTTAAACAACTGGGAAGACTTATCTTTTTGGCCGGCCTCTTCCGCCAGTCTCGCGGCATCATCATACCAGCCGGCTTTTTCATAAAGATCGATCGCCCGGTTCATCTGGCCCAGCCCTTCGGCAATTTGAGCGGCTTTTTGGAATTTTCCGGCCCGGTCATAATGCCCGATCGCCTCTTCATTCCGCCCAAGATAGTATGCGACTCTCCCCGCTTCTTCTTCTTTATTGGCTTTTGCCAATTGATCGTATAAACGCTGATACAACGCGAGAGAACGGTCTGATTCACCAAGCTGTTTTGCCAGTTCGCCCCCCTCTTCCAGTTTTCCGGCGGCTTCATACAGGGCGACAAGGGTTGGACCCGCCCCGGGAATCGAGGCTTTTATCGCTTTTTTTAAAAACTCGATTTTCCCCTCCGGGGTCACAAGAAAATTCAAAATCTCCTGGAATTGACGCTCGATCTGGTCTTTGACAGTCATGGGGTTCCTTACAATCAACACTTTCAACACTTTTACAAATGATACCGGAGACCGCCGATCGGGGTCAACGAGTTTCCAGGCTCTGTTCGGTCTGTTCAACCTCGGTAGAAAGCGCTTCCCATTTTTTCATCAGCTCATCATGTTCTTTTTTCAGGGTCTTATGCTCTTCCATCACCTGAAAAAACTTTTCTTTTTGGACATAGATATCGGGGTCGCCAAGCTGTTCCGCCAGAGACTGAATCCTCTTGTTTTTTTCATCCAGGGCTCTTTCGGCCTTCTCCAGCTCTTTTCTTTTACCATGGGTTGCCTGAAACCGCTTGTTCCTTAACTCGGCTTCCACTCTTTTTTCTTCTTTGCTTTTTCGAACTGACCGGGTTCCATTTTTTTGTTCTTTTGACGAAGGCGCTAAAACGCCTGCCGGAGAAGAAGACTCCCCGGCTTTAGCCTGTTCAACGTTTTGAAGCTCTTTTTTATGAAGATAATAGTCGTAATCTCCCACATAAACCTCTACCCCCCCCTGGCGGACTTCGATGATTTTATTGGCAACAACGCGGATAAAATGGCGGTCGTGGGTAATCAGGCAAATCGTTCCGGAAAACTCTTTTAACGCCTCTTCGAGAACATTCCGGGATTGAATATCCAGATGGTTCGTCGGTTCATCCAGCAATAAAAAGTTTGCCGGTTTAACCAGCATTTTAGCAAGGGCAAGCCGGCTTTTTTCCCCGCCGCTCAAAACCGAAACCTTTTTAAAAGCATCGTCGCCGGCGAAAAGAAACGATCCCAGTATCCCCCTTAAAAACGAAATCGGCTCGGTCGGGGCCACCTCTA
>JACQBY010000114.1 GCA_016201875.1 Nitrospirota bacterium | reverse complement strand
GAAGTCGACCGGCACGCTATTATTTTGACAATACGCCAGGAAATCGGTGATCCAGGTATTCAGACTGTCGGGTCCGGCGGTGCCGTGGGCCTGCATGAAACCGGGGGCGTCGAGGATAAAGGCGGGATCCACCGCTTTCAACGCGTTGGCCCATGCGGCGTAAGAGTCAAAGAATTCCTGCCGGGTTCCTGTCCAGAAGGCGCCGTCGGGCTCGTTGCCGAAACGGAAAACCTTCACTGTCCAGTTATGGCCATTGTCCCACCCTTGAGTCAGATGTTTGGCGACGTTTTGCACATAAACGGCATACGCATTTAAGTCGGCCGGTTTCGCGCCGAGCGAAAACACGACCATGGGTTCCGCGCCGATGCCGATCACCGCCGCCACCTGTTGGTCCAACAACGTAAAATCGTAGAGTGACGGATCGGCCGGATCGGAAGGAACCGGCATGTTGAAGCCGATTTCAATGAGTTTAAAGCCCGCATTTTGCGACAGGAGGTATCCGGTCGAATCAAAGTAGAAAAATCATGGGGTCAAATCTTTATTCTTTAATTAAGGCCTGTTCGATCTTTTTAAATACCCCTTGCAATTGAGAATCCTTCTGCAACGCCTCCCTTAAATACCTTCTCAGTTGGCTAACCCGGCTGTATCCGACTTCCCCGACTTGTTTGCCTATCTCCGCCTGACTCATCTGCCCGTATCGATGTAAACATTCCATCATTATGCCCGCTTTTATTTTTTCCTCCCTGATCCCTTCCTCTTTGATGATCTGTTCCACAATCTCCTTCACTTTCTTAGGAAGAATTGTCCGCGTAACAGCCAGTATGGATGGCCTTTCTTTATCTTTTTGTGTTCCCAGCAGTTTCCCTATTTTTTGTACAAATCCCTCTTCTCCTAATAAAACCCCACCCACCACTTTTTCCCATGGAGAATCAACCCCTTTTTGTATCCCTTCTTCGATAAATCGTCCATAGGCCAGGTAACCTTTTTTGTTTTCTCCTCCCAGATATTCCAGGACCCGGCTATAGGTCATAAAAGATTTCCTCCTTTCCGGATTCAGGTATCCTCCCAGACTGCTCCATGGATATATCTTTAAACGTTTTAACTTCTCTTGGCTCTTTATTTTTTGGTATCGCTTGATCCGAATCGGGTTTAAATGGATATACCGGGAAAGTTCCAGTAAATAGGAATCCGCTTCCACCACTATCGCTTTGAACCTCCCTTGATATAAATGTCCTACCCGTTGATGCTTCCGGTTAAAAAAGACGGTATAGGCTACATTAAACTGTCTCATCGCTTCAGAAAGATTACCCAGCTGGGCTTCCAATAATAGGTGAAAATGGTTATCCATCAAAACATAGGCATGTAATACCAACTGATATTCGGTGACGCAAGCTGACAGGCGGTTTAGAAATTCCAGTCGATCCGTATCATCCCGGAAGATTGCCCGTTGCTCATTTCCGCGGCAGGTCACATGATAAATCGCTCCGGGATAGTTGACTCGTAGGGGTCTGGCCATACTTTTTTATAGCATAGACTCTTCAATTAGTAAAGATTAAAGATTTGACCCCACCTCAGTTTTTTTTGACCCCACCTCAGTTTTTTGCCAAATCCATTGACCACAACATGGTATCTCCTTAAGGATTTTCTCTTCCCCTCACCCAGCCTCTCCCACAAGGAGAGAGGAGACCAAGGATATATATTTTACGTTACTCTATAAATACCCTCTGCAGGAAGAAAAAGCCGGTGTCAGTACTGCTGCCATTGTTTACCGAGAAATCTCCGATAAGTCTTGCTTTGTAAACCCCCATCGAGGCATTTCTCGACGAAGAAGGCGCCATGATAAATGTCGTCGTTCCGTCTGAGGCGCTGCCGCTGACCTCCCCATCTGTGGCATTTGTAAACATCAGACTGCCGGTCGTGAATGGACTCACCGCGGGACATCCGGTGCCGATAAGAGGTATCGGAAGTATCTTTCCGCCCACCACGGCGCCTGTAGAATCCGTCCACAAACTTAAGAAACAGGTTTGACCGTTTTTCGGACCAGCAGTCACCACATAGACTCCCCTCCAGATCGAAGGGATCAACATCCCGTCAAATCTCACTTCGCCAAAATCAGCGGTTTTAAAGTGAGGAGGAGTGGCTATTTTTGATCCCCAGAAAGAACCGTAAGCACTGTTTCCGCCTGACGAGACTGTAAAAAGTCCGGTCACGTGCTGTTTATAAGGTCCAAGCAACCCGACAAAGGTCGTCGAAGATCCATCAGAAGAGGAAACTGTTCCGCCGAATAGCCCCACACTGGAATCGATCATCGAAAAGTTGGTTGTGGTAGATAAGGTATAACCCAGAGTATTGGTACCATTGAAACTTCCGGAGGTAGCCATCAATGAGCTATTGAACTGGAAGGGCTTTGTATAAGTCATATTAATGGAACTGGTCTTGATAAACTCCGACCAGACCCAGTTCCCATCCAGGTCGCTGTCCGACCAGGTCAGATTATTCTTCAGAGAGAATTGTCCTAAAAGGACCGTCGTCACAGAAGGTGAGGTATCTATAATTGTGGCCTCGAAGTAACCGACAAAACTGGACGGAGCGGTTGCCGAGTCGAGTTTGCCGATGAGGTCTAAATTCACGGTTCTGCTGGAGCTTGGATTAAAAGAGGAAGTGACCCTGTAGAGTCCCATGCTGGCATCAATCAGAGTGGAAGTGCCCGTAAAACTGCTTGTGGTGACGCCCCATCCCGATGCTGGCATAAAAGGTTCTATATTGATGGTTGCCGTTGTGCCTGTGACGGTACTTCCTGAGACCGACAGGCTGACATTGGCATGCCTTTTATCCCCGAAAAGATCACCGCCACCCAAGGAGGCGTGGTGATACTTTGCGCTTCCTCCCCAACTGCCATCCAAGGTTGTGCCATTAAAGCTCCCCGTTCCTGATCCTCCTGGAACGGCTATCACCAGAACTTTGACTCCCACTCTTCCCTTGCTGTCAATGGCGAAGATCTTGATAACGGCTGAAGGACCCACAAAGCTACCGGGTAAGGTAATATTGGCGGTGTATATTGAACCACTGGCTGTCATGACACTGCCGATTCCATAGCCCACCAATTCGGCTCGTGCGTCTGTAACGGTCAAATTTGTTGTTGCGTTGATGGTTGCCGTTACCGCAAAAGCGCCATTGCTGATGCTGAACGCTGCGCTGGCATTTGTAATTTGGGGCGCATTTCCCATATCATCGACATCCGGAAGGTGGATTGGCGCACCAATCGTTGTCGTGCTGTTGGCGGCGACAGTCACAGTAAAGTGATTGGTATTATAACCCGGGGTAATGGTATTCATTGAAACTTGTCCTGCCGGGACCCCTGCTATTGTAAAATTCCCATCTTTATCGGTGATAGCGGTGGGAGAATTGCTTCCGGCTACCACCGTAGCCCCTTCTATCGGATTACCGCTTGTATCTGTAATAACGCCTGAAACGGCGCCTGTTCCTCCTGACGTATCCGTGCCGGAACTTCCGCAGCCAGAAAGAATAAAAAGAGGCGTCAGCGCTATTAATGTAACTGCTATCCGTTTAACCCACGATATTTTTTTTGTTCCAATCATCACACCCTCCGCATCTATAATTAATTACAATTCCTTAATTTTCTATCTAATGGTCGAATTATTCAGGGAAACGGCGATCCTGGGGGCGAGGTCCACGGGGACCTTGTCCCGGTTGAGACCCCTGAGATCCCCGGAATCGTTCAATTTCCTGTCTCAGCTCCTGGCGGAATCCCTCCCGGAAGAGAAGGTATTTCGCCATCTGTTGTGGGGTGAGCAGGCCGCCCAGCGCCTGAATCTCCTCCTGGTCCAGCTCCATCATGGCCTGTCGATTTTCGCGGAGTGATTTCATCAACTCCTGGAGTTTCTTTTCGTCGATCTTTCCGGAGTCGCTGGCTTCCCTCAAGCCGCGCTGGATCCGCTGGTGTTCCTGAATACGTCCCCGGCGCTTCTGATCAATCGGCCGGAGACGGGAGAAGACCTTAGTCGCCATCTCTTCATTGAGGTTTAACTCCTGGCTCAAACGGAGCATCCGCATCAGTTCAATCCGTTTCCCGATCTCCTCACGGCGCTGTTCCGGAGAAAGGCCGGATAAATCGTCCCCGGAAGGTCCCGCGCCGCGTCCCTCTTCCGAAACGCGGGGCGGTCCGCCCGGAGCCGGTTCCATCGATTGGCTAAAGGCTATCCCTGTCCATAAAAGCAGTGCGGGAATCACCGCTCCGATTAAACGATTCACCTTTTTCACGTTTGTTCCTCCTTGCTCATTAATCTCTATAAATCTCTCTGGAAGAGTCCCGCGTCGGACAGATCCGACTCCTTCAATGAGGGCCCGCCAGCGAGGGTCCATTCTATTTCCTGGTCCGTCATCCCGGTAAAATCCTCCACCCAGTCCTTCTCCTCCGGGATGACTGCCGGAAGAACGTCCTGTAAGATGGCCGGGTCCGTTCCCGCCAGTTCGGCGACCAGCGCCTGCGGATCCAGAGCCGCCCATTCCACTCCGGACGGACGGGAGCCGGTTCCGCGCATTAGAATAAACCCGATGCCCGCCGCCACCAGAGCGGCCGCGATTGTCACAGGAACCCAGGCGGTTGGCCGCCAGACCCGGACCCGAATCCTGTCCTGGCTTTTGCTCAGCCTCGCCTTCTCTCTTTCCACAGACAAACGAACCCGATTCGGAAAAGCCGCCCAGATATCCGTATCCGGCATCGGCAGGGGCTGGTTTTTTACATGTTCCAGCAGAATTTTCACCTTCTCGCGCTCCTGCCGGCATTCGGCGCACCGCTCGAGGTGCTTTTCCACTTTCTCCCGCTCTTTGGGCGGCAGTTCCCCATCCAGGAGATCCAGAAGGCATCTCTTCCATCGTCCGTGTCCGATCATTCCGGTTTCTCCTTTAAAAACTCACGCAATTTCCGAACCGCGTGATGGTAGTTGGCCTTGACTGTGCCGACATGGCATCCCAGAATCCGCGAGATCTCTCCAAAAGGCAACTCCTCATAGACGCGAAGAATAAGAGTTTCCTGTTGACGCTCCGGCAGCCGGCGAATGGCCTGCCGGACTTCCGACCGGACAGCCTTCTCCACCAGGGGGTCCAGAGCCGTCTTTGAATCCACAAGGCCCATCTCCTCGATCTCCACTTCCACCGGCTGATGCCGGGTTGAATCACGGAGATGATTTCTGCAAAGATTGATAAGGATCTGATAAAGCCATGTCTTTAAACTGGCCTCCTGTCGAAAACCGCTCCGTTGGGTGAGGAGTTTGACAAACGCCTGCTGTACCAGATCCATGGCATCCGCGGAGTGGCCTACCATCCGATAGGCAGCTCCGTAAAGGGATTTCTGATGCCGGGTCACCAACTCCGTAAAAGCCTCTTCATCCCCCTCATCGTACCGGTCCAGGAGGGCCAGATCTTCATCCATTTGTCTTATCCCTCTTTATTAAATGAGACACTCCAGACACCCAAAAGGTTGAATCCGCAATGAGAAAAACCTGTTTTTTCAACCTGGATTGTTTCTTTGGAAGTTTAAAGAAGGGCCTGGCTTTTACTTTTATACTAACCCATCATTTTGATAACATATTGATTTTATTTAAAAAAAGAAACAACAAGATTATTTTGAGGCAAGGTGTTTAAATTTAAAGATGATGACGCAGGGCTATGATAGTTGCGATAAGAAAAAATAGAATGATCAACATCTCTATCATAACTTTTTACGGGATCGGACAATTAAGGAGAGTTCAATGAAACTCCGCTCCCGAAAACAATCCGAACTCTCCGCCGTACTCCCGAGTAAGATATGAGCCAGCGTATCATAGGGTCAAATCTTTATTCTTTAATTAAG
>JACQBY010000096.1 GCA_016201875.1 Nitrospirota bacterium | reverse complement strand
TTGAGCCGTCATACTATGATTGCCCGAAATCTTGACCGTCTGGCCATCTTTTTTATGCAAAATCAGCTCAACCGGTTTTCCCGGCGCCAGGCTTGAAAGCCCCGCCACCTCAATCCGATCGGTCTGATCGATCAGATCATAGTCTTTAGGGTTTGCAAAGGTTAAGGGAAGAATCCCCTGCTTTTTCAGGTTTGTCTCATGAATACGGGCAAAACTTCTGGTAATCACGACCTTGACGCCTAAAAATCGGGGGGACATGGCCGCATGCTCACGGCTGCTCCCTTCCCCGTAATTCTCATCCCCCACCACAATGCTCCCGATCCCTTTTGCCAGATAGCGTCTGGCAATCTGGGCAATCGTTAGCCCCGATTCTCCGGTCAGAACATCATTCCCTTTGCCCGCTTCCGGGCTAAACGCGTTGGCGGCCCCCAGGAACATGTTGTCGCTGATCTTGTCGAGATGTCCACGGTATTTTAACCACGGTCCCGCGGGAGAAATATGATCGGTGGTCGTTTTCCCTTTGGTTTTAATCAACACCGGGAGATCTTTGAAATCTTTTCCATCCCACCGGGGAAAAGGCTGTAAGATCTGAAGCCGTTCACTATCCGCCGGAATGTCAATTTTCACCTTGCTCCCGTCTTTTGCCGGAGGGATCAACCCTTCTTCTCCCTTTGCAAACCCTTTTTTCGGAAGCTGTTCCGATGTGGGAGGCGAGAACTTCACCTCTTTCCCGTCGGCCGTTTTGATTTTTCCAGTCACGGGATTAAAGGTCAGATCTCCCGCAAAAGCCAAAGCGGTGACAATTTCAGGACTGCTGAGAAATGAAAGGGTCTCCATGACCCCGTCGTTCCGGCCTGGAAAGTTCCGGTTATACGAACTGAGAATCGAAGTGGCCACCCCTTTTTTCGCGTCGGCCCGTTTCCACTGCCCGATGCAGGGACCGCAGGCATTGGCCATAACGGTGGCCCCCATTTTCTCAAAATCTTCCATAAAACCGTCTCTTTTCATCGTATGGAAAATTCTCTCCGAGCCGGGGGTCACCACAAACTGGGATTTGGCTTTCAGTCCCGCCGCCAGCCCCTGTTTGGCAATGTGGGCGGCGCGTCCGATATCTTCATAAGAAGAGTTGGTACAGCTTCCAATCAGGCCCGCGCTTAATTTAGCGGGATAGTTTTTTTCGAGCACTTCAGCCGCAAATTTCGAAATCGGCCTGGCGAGATCGGGGGTATGAGGCCCGACAATATAAGGTTCCAGAGAAGACAAATCGACTTCGACCACCTGATCGAAATATTTTTCAGGCGAAGCCAGTACTTCGGGGTCGGCGGTCAGCATGCTGCGGTTGGCATCCGCGAGAGCGGCAAATTCCACCCGCTCGGTGGCTTTCAAATACTCGGCCATCCGTTCGTCATACGGAAAGATCGATGTGGTGGCGCCCAGTTCCGCCCCCATATTGGTAATCGTCCCTTTTCCGGTGGCGCTGATCGTTTGGGCTCCCGGACCGAAATATTCGACGATCTTATTGGTCCCTCCCTTGGTCGTCAGCAATCCGCAAAGATATAAAATCACATCTTTCGGAGAAGCCCATCCTTTTAAAGAACCGGTCAACTTGATTCCAATCAGTTTAGGGTGGAGGACTTCCCAGGGGAGTCCTGCCATCACTTCGCCGGCATCCGCGCCCCCGACACCCACCGCCAGCATTCCCAATCCCCCGCCGTTAGGGGTATGCGAATCGGTCCCGATAATCAACCCGCCGGGAAAAGCATAGTTTTCCAGAACCACCTGATGAATGATGCCGGCGCCCGGTTTCCAGAACCCGATTCCATATTTTTCCGACACCGATCTTAAAAAGTTATAGACCTCCTTGTTTTCTTCGACCGCTCTTTCGATATCTTCTTTTGCACCGCTCTGCGCCCGGATTAAATGATCGCAATGGACCGTGCTGGGGACAGCCACTCCGGGTTTATTCGCCTGCATAAACTGAAGGAGCGCCATCTGCGCCGTGGCGTCCTGCATCGCCACCCGGTCGGGTCTCAACAAAAGCTGGGCTTTGCCCCGTTCCCAGACCTGGGTGTCAAAATGATCGGCATGAGAAACCAGAATTTTTTCGGCCAGCGTTAAAGCTTTCCCAAATTTTTTTCTGGCGGCGGCAATTTTTGCAGGCATCAATTGATAAAGTTTCTTGATAGCTTCGATTTCAACTGACATGTAAAACCCCTTTATTTTAATTTTTTTTGAATGCTTAGTTCCCTAAAAGAGTGTTGAAAGGTAGTCACAGCTACTGCCGTCATTCCCGCGAACGCGGGAATCCAGTCTCTTTAAAATCAACATCTTCTGGATTCCCGATAAAAACTTCGGGAATGACACCATAAGGAGTTTTTCAACTTCTAAATTATTGCTTTTAATTCCATAAAAAGAATATTTTATTCAAATTTTCTTTTTGAAGTCAATTCTTTTTTGCGGGTTTCCAATGGCCTAATTTAAGGTACGCTCCGATGTTTGCATTGGGTTGAATTTTCGGAGTCATTTGCCCTTTGGGGCTGGTTAATATCGTCTGGACTCCCGGCCCGTGACCGGCTAGATAACTATCGCCATGCACAACAACCCCGATACTGACCGCCCCTTCTTTATAACACCAGCCATACGAACTGTCATGGTCAAGGATGGCGACCACATCCCCAAACCGGAGACGGTCGAGGCCGAGTTCTTTTAAGACCTTCCGGTCGCTGCTTTGAATATCGTAATCCCCCTTGAAGATATCGCTGTGGCCGAGCCCCGATCCCATCAGTTTTCCGGGGACAATCCCGGCGACAGGAACCACCAGCTTTTGCTCCATTTGCGGTTTTAACCCCAATTTTTCAAACAAAACCGGAGATAAACTAAATGCGATAATTTCGGGAAAATTGAGAAGTTTCAACCCCTGCCCGTATGCCCGGATCAGGATCTTATCGTCGTAGGTTAACCGGGGGAGAGTTTTGCTGTCAAAATCTATTAAAACATGTTCAACCCCGCCATGATGGCCGATAACCGTCCCCTCTTTTCCCTTTGCCCTGCCGGTTAAAAGGGTCACGCGGTTTCCGATACAGGAAAAACTGTTTAACGACCGGTTGGGGTCCTGAGTCAGTTTTTGGGGGTCATTCGTCACGGAGACGCCCGGTTCGATATGGTCCCCTTCCCACCCGTAGACCGAATCCCCGATCTTCACGTTATAGGTAATTCCGCCGACGGTGGGGAGCATATAGGATTTTCCATCCCTCCCCAATTCCCACCCGTAACTTTTGGGGTGTTGTATCGTCCCCTGCACGGCAAACTCTATCAGTTTGGCTTTATTTGTGCGAATCAACAAGCGCTCCTCATTTAGTCTTTGGATCGCTTGCGCGGAACGAGCGGACAAACCTTTCCGCACTTCGTTTGTCCGCGATCGCACAGGTCGGACCGATAGCCTCTTCTTTTTTCATCCCCAGGTCCGAGAGAAGCCGGACATCAAAATCGACTTCGGGGTTCGGCGTCGTCAGGAGCGTATCGCCCGTGAAAATCGAATTGGCCCCGGCCAGAAAACAGAGGGCCTGCGCTTCGCGGGTCAACAAAAGCCTTCCCGCCGATAACCGGATGCGCGAAAGGGGCATTAAAATCCTTGCCGCGGCGATCATCCTGACCAGGTCAAAAGAATCAACCGGCGGCGCATCTTCAAGAGGAGTCCCTTTTACGGGAATCAAAAGGTTAATCGGAACCGATTCCGGATGAGGGTTGATTCTCGCCAGTTGAGCCAGCATGGCGCAACGGTCCTGAATGGTTTCACCCATCCCGATAATTCCGCCGGAGCAGACCGATATCCCCGCATTCATCACATGCGAAATGGTATCGAGACGCTCCTGGTAAGTCCGGGTCGTAATGATTTTTGAATAAAATTCTTCCGAGGTATCCAGATTATGATTATAGGCCGTCAGACCGGCTTTTTTAAGCTGTTTGGCCTGGCTATCGGTTAACATGCCAAGCGTGACGCAAACTTCCATACCGGTGCCGGCTATCTCTTCGACCACATGAAGGACCTGGTCAAAATCTTTACCTTCTTTAACCTCCCGCCAGGCGGCGCCCATGCAAAAACGGGTAGCCCCTTCTTCCCTGGCCTTTAAAGCCGCCTTGAGAATAATGCCGGTTTCGAGCATTTCTGAACGGTCCACCGGGGTCTCATAATGGGCGCTTTGGGGACAATACCCGCAATCTTCAGGGCATCCTCCGGTTTTAATCGAAAGAAGGGTGCAAAATTGTACCCGGGTGGGATCATGATGCTGGCGATGGAGGGTTGAAGATTGGAAGATCAACTCGGGAAAAGGGAGATGATAAATGTCAGAAACTTCGTCTGTCGTCCAGTTATACCGCGGTCTAAAAGCCATAACCTTTCCCCTTTTCTTTCTTTTCAAATAAAAGGGTAGGCTAAACGATCAGACCTTGAAAATCAAGGAGATTCTTCCCTTGACAGGTTCATCCGATTTCCCTAAAATAACCTTTCAAATCTGACCTTCATTGGGGAGTCGTCTAGTGGTAGGACAACGGACTCTGACTCCGTTTACAGGGGTTCGAATCCTCTCTCCCCAGCCATTCTTTTACAGACTTCCGCTTCATTTTATCCCGGCAAATTCCATGAATAGCTAAACTCAATCTCCCATTCATCCATTTTCAATTCGATATTCTGGTTGCCCGAAGGATCAAGCGGATTTAGACCGCTGACGCTCTTTGAAAAGGCGCGCATCAGGGAAAAATTGAGATCCTGGTGGTTGGAAAAAGATTTGGTAAAACCGACCGTGGCATGCTGTTCCGGCACGCCCGGCGCAATAATATTAAACAACATCTCGCTGCTCGGAATAGGCTGTTTGGACATCGAGTAACCCGCTCTCCAGGTCCAATCTTCACTCCTCTGCCACTGGGCTCCAAGTTTATAGACGGTCATATCCTGCCAGCCAAACCCGGTTCCATCATCTTTTCCCAGTTTACTGGCCATCAGGTTGGGAAGGAACGGATTGTTAATAGCCTTTACTTCACTGTAATTAATCTGCTGAATATCAAATAAAAAAGTCAACGAGGGAACTGCTTTATAAGAAAGGCCAAGGGTCCAAGTCGAAGGGATATCAAAGCTCCCCTGTTCGGCAAATAAACCCGCATAGTCGGAAAACTTGCTCATTTTTGTCCGGGTCTGGTAAGAAGCCCCCAGATTTAAACCAGAGACCACCGTTCCGGTATAGCCGATTTTTGCTCCATATTATTTTTTAAAGTTAAAAAAACCCTGCAGAAGTAAAACCGTGCTCAAGAGATTAGCGATATTACCCAATCCTGTCAAGAAAAAACCGGATAAAACCGGTTTGAACCTTGCCTTTTTCATTAAATAACCGGTTGAAATTGATTTTATAAAAGAATTCAGGTATGAATAGACGTGAGCGGGGGAGATATGAAAAAAAATAAACTTGGAAGTATGGCAATAGAAGAAGCAAGCGATTTTTTTGACGAGCATGATTTATTTGAAATTGAAGGTGTGAGGGAGATTAAAGATATCAGGTTTCAATTAAAAAAGAAGAAATATATAGGAGTTGATTTAGCTCTCTACAAAAAAATAAGAACCAGGGCTAAGAAACTTCACATTGATGAAAGCGCCTTAATAAAAGAATGGTTAGAAGAGAAGGTGGGGTAAGATCCAAAGAAAAAACGCTTAAAAACAAAAAGTAGGGTCTATTTCTTTGACATAGTTGCTTTACGTCATTAAACAAATTGATGAAGCAGGATAGGAGAATGACAAGACAATAGACCTGACCCTCTGTCTTGCGCTTCTCTTCTAGGAGACCGCGCCGGCGGCTTTTAGCAGTTTGATCAACAGGGTCTCGTTATTTGAAATCGCGATTGAAAGGGGGGTCATCCCGCTGTTATTTTTCGCATTGACGTTGGCCCCTTTTTTGATCAAGAACTCGGCAATGTCCGTCCTTCCAGCCATGGCCGCCACGATTAAGGGGGTATTCCTCTCTGAATCGACGGCATTGACGCTTGCACCACTGGCTAAGGCCATTTCAATCATCTCAAAGTTTCCAAGATAAACCCCGAAAATCAAGAGAGGCCCGGATGAAGAGGGAGAAAAGGTTGGAGGTTTGGCATGTTTCTCCGGCTTTTCCTTTTTTTCCCGTTCTCCGGCATACGCAGTGAGTGAAAACATAAGAATAAGAACCAGAAATCCTGTCGTTATCCGTCGCATACTGTTCTCCTATGATCCCTTTTAGTTTATATCAGGTTAAAGATGAGGAACCCTGTCAAAAGGCTCTTCTTTCATCGAATACCTTATTTATAAAAGAGTAGCAGAGGATTTGGTTTTGTCAAATCAGGGGAAAAGAGAGGTAAAGATATCAATCTACGAGGGAGGGAGGCAGATTACAAACCTAGCGCAAAATTATAAATATACTCGGAAAGACGTTCAGCGGCGCTCGGGACGCCTAAAATATGGGGAAAGGGATTGAGATCGACGACGCACGGCCCTTTGGGGGTGGTGAGAATATCGACGCCGTATACCTGAAGATTAATAATCCTGCCGCAGGCAAGAGCAACCCTCTTGACCTCTTCCGGGAGTTTACAAGAACAAGTGTCAAGGGTCAGTCCTTGACTTTGCTCTTCCTTTATTAGTTTTTATCTCAGTGAACAAGTGTCAAGGGTCAGTCCTTGACTTTGCTCTTCCTTTATTAGTTTTTATCTCAGAAAGGTTAAGACCAGAGTATAAAGTCAAGAACTGACCCTAAATTGATTAAACAAATTGATGAAGCAGGATAGGAGAATGACAAGACAATAGACCTGACCCTATGACTGATTGGCTGGATTATCCGGTAGCGCCTGCGGTCTTAAGGATTTGGACAAGGGGGGCGTCACCCATCGCTTGCGCGATGGATAGTGCCGTTTTCCCGTATCGATCTTTAAGATTCACATTCGCCCCGTTTTTAAGTAAGAATTTTACTGTACCGATCTGACCGTTGGCCACGGCAAACATCAAAGCGGTTACTCCATTGTTGTCTTTCCAGTTGACGGAGGCCCCTTTTTCTAACAACAATTGAACGATTAAAGTCTGACCGTTCATCGCGGCGGCGATTAAGGCGGTCTCCCCGTAATGGTCCTTTGCGTTAACCTTTGCTCCGCTTTTCAAAAGAACCGGGACAATGTTTTTATACCCGCTTAGAGCCGCAAACATTAACGGGGTGTCCCCCGATTTATCCGTCGCATTCACGTCATCCCCTTTTGCCGACAGTTTTTGAACGGTTTTGAGGTCACCCGAAAAAGTGGCGACCATCATAGGGGTATACCCTTCAACCGTAAGAATGGCCGAATTTCCGCCGGGAAAAAGAGAAGGTTGGTGATTTAACAAAGGAGAGGAACTTTTCACGGATTTTTCCTTTTTTCCCGTCTCATTCCGCGCCTCCTGATTTTGAGCGTAAACCGTCACCGGGAAGAGTAGGACTAAAATCAGAAATCCAATCCGCGACCTTTGCATAATTTTCTCCTTTGTTTTTTAAAAAATCCGTCGTATGGATATTTTTAGATTGCAGGCTTTTTAAAAAGAGTAGCAGAGGGTCGTGATCTGTCAAGTTACGGAAAATCAGCGAAGGGGGGTGCGAGGAAAAGGTTATGAAAAGGATGGAGGAAGGGAAGATTTACAAACCGAGGGCGTGGTTATAAATATACTCGGAAAGACGTTTGGAGGCGCCGGGGATCCCGATAAAATGGGGAAACGGGTTGATATCGACGACACACGGGCCGTCGGAGGTGTTGAGAATA
>JACQBY010000095.1 GCA_016201875.1 Nitrospirota bacterium | reverse complement strand
GAGTGCTTGACTCGCTGTCGTCGTCCCGTACGACGTGCTTAACCCATACTCAAACCAGCCGTTTGCTGTCGTCCCCCCCGTATTCACACTCCCGTTTAGGGTCGAGGTCGTTGATCCAATCACCGTCGCCGCCAGCGTCGTCACCGTCGGCTTGTTTGCCAACGTCGTAAAGGTTGCATCAGTCCCATAGCTGGTTCCACTGCTATTCGTTGCATCCACTCTGAAATGATAGAGAGTGTTGATTGATAACCCGCTGATGTTGGCTGACACGGCCACCGGCGTCGTCCCCGCTGTAAGACTGACCGTTGTGGTGCTTGAACTATAGGTGGTGCTTAAGCCGTACTCAAACCAGGCTGTCGTCGCCAAACCATTCGGATTCACACTCCCATTTAATGTCGCTGCCGTCTGCGTAATACTGTTCGCACTTCCTGTCGTTACCGTTGGAGGAGAACTAACCGTTAATGAAGTTGACGCGGTATGGACAAGCTGGTTATTGCTCCCTCCAGTCCCCTGAACAATCAGGGAATAAGTAGCACCCGGAGTGCTGGTCGTCGTGGCCACGGTTAATGTTGAAGTTGAACCATTCCCCTGAATGCTTGCCGGGAAAAAGGAACAGGTCGCCCCTGAAGGACAAGGTCCGGTCAGCGACATACTTAAAGTAACCGTGGAGGCAAAACCATTCGTTGTCGCCATGGTCACCGTATAACTGGCGCTTGAGCCCTGAGTCACGGAAGTTGACGACGGTGAAACGCTCAGGCTATAGTCCTGAATCGTTAAATTGGCGCTCGGCGCGCTGGCCCATCCGAAGCGGGTCACCGTAGCCGTTCCAACGCCGGTACCCCCTGAAACAGCGGTAGCGTAGGGAGCCAAAATTCCTATAGTACTGTTCACCCCGGTGGTCAAACTCCAAGAGTTGAAATCGGCAGTCCCTATCTGATAGCCGCCAATAACCACATTGTCTGTGGTTGTACTCCGGCTTACCGGATCAGGACCAAATGTTCCATTAGTTCCATATAATGTGGAATTAATCGTCAAAGGGTTACGGGCCTCTACGGTGTTTGAACTAAATGGCGTAACCGAGTTGATTTGCGGTGGACCGACTAATTGGCCATAAATTTTGTTATTAGAGGCAGTGGCATCTGTCCAGGCGACATAATAATTGGGTCCGCCGGCTGAGAGAGCCGAATTTGGTTTAGGAGAACCTCCTTGATTCGAAATGAGAAGGCCGGAGGAATCGAGAACATTACCTGAAGTGGCTGTCCCCACCCTCGCGCCATAGATATCGGTATTGGTGGTACTGGTTCGGGCATCGGTCCAGGTAAAGAGGTAAATTCCATCGGTCGAATTATAGGCGACCGCCGGCTGAGTTTGGTCGCTTCCCGAAACGCCGGAAACGGTAAAGTTGCTTCCGGAAGTTGTGGCTGAAGTCGTCACAAATTGAGCAAAAACATCCGCCGAACCTCCGGTTGCCCCCCTCTGGTAAGCGGTCAGAAAGTTTGTTCCGTCAAAGGCGATCTTCGGATAACGTTCGGGGGTCGAAGCGGTCACCGCGATACCGAGAAGAGCGCTTGTTGTCGTGCTCCCTTGCAGAAAGGTCTTGCCGTAAACGTTCCCGGCGGTGTCCGTTCCAAAATCTTCCCACACGACGAGATAGTTATTGGCGGTTGAATTGCTGTAGAGGATTTGAGGGAGAACGGAAGGGGCCGCCGCGTTTGCGGTCGCGGCATTGACGGTAAAAGTTGTTCCGGGGGTGATCGTGGTCGATGTCACCGAAACGGGAATCGCCTGCACGTTGGTCCCATTGTAGTAAGCGACATAAAAATTGTTGGCGGCGCTGGTGCCGTTTGTCGCGGCCGATGGGAATTGTTCGATGTTGTTTGTGGTCGCAATAGCTGTCCCGGCCACGTTAGTGGTAATGGTGGTGGTATAAGAAACCTCCATCGCATAAATATCATTCTTTTTCGTCGCACTCATTCTGGCTGACGACAGCCGCCCAAATATCCGCAGACCCGGTTCCACCCCCTGCATTGGCTGGCACGCCAGCCATCCAGACCACCATATAATTGGTTCCGTCAAATGCCACTGATGAATAAGCATCTGTCGTGTTTGTAGAAGTAGTATCCACCTGCTGGCGGTTCCCAATGAGCGGATCAAGAACCACCGGATAGGAGGCATTGGATAGCCACTCACCTGGCAAGGTCATCACCAGTTCATAGCTCCCCTGAACCGAACCGGTTTTAATCTGAGGGAAAACCTCTACCGTCTGGCCGGCTGAGTCTTTAAGGGTCCCTTTGCCATAGGTCGTGATATAGCTCCCTGCGGAATCATAAAAATCGATCACACCTCCTATTCCATACCGGGGTATTAACCGGGTCTTTAATTGTTGGGTGACAACAACATCTTTTTGATCGCCATCGGAAACCGACTTTTCAAAAACCCAGCTCTGCTCCAGGCCGTTGAAACGGGATTCATAAATTTCCTTGATCTGATCGGTTTTTTGATAAGAAACGGTATTCTCTTTAACGAGAGGGGTTTGATTCTCAACCCTTTCGTTTGAATAAAGAACGCTCCCGGATGAATCAATTTTTACGAGCTCTATATCGAGTTCGCTTTTTTCCTTTGATGAGCTCTTTGGTCTAAACAAGATATGGTTATCGCCAAACTCAACCTCATAAGTAGGATCTTGAACCATGTAGCGAAATGATGCTGGAATAACCGGCAGGGAAAGAGGCTTGACCTGATGAGAAGCCTGGTCAACCGCTTTGGCAACATCAAAAGGGATGGCTAGAGTCTCTTTGCCATTGGTTTGAACTGTTGGTTTAGGAAGAACCTGGGTTTGAGCCAGAGGGAGAACCGTTTGTCCTGTCTTTAACTGAGAGGAAGCTTGGGGATAAAGCGTAGAGGAAATCGTCGGCGAATCATATCCTGAACGGATATGCTTTAGAATTTCGGCTGTTTGATAGATAAAATAAAAAGAGAAGAAATAAAGAAAAACCGAGAAAAATACTGTTGAATAGAAGACCTGGTCATCGGCACATCTAAGTAGCGAGACGGAATTCGGTTTAATCCGATATGAGTTGTACATTTTCTCCCTACATAAAGTTCTGATTCACTCAGAACAGGAATTCCTTCGTGGAATGACTGCTTAAGGAAAAACTTTATGTTTTAAATGCAAGTGTTATGCCGAAAAAGCGCAAAAATTTTCTCTTTTTTAAAAATCTAACTAATTGAAATATAAAGACTTATAAAAAAATATGAATCGTTTTTTACATTTAAAAGTTTAAGGGTGGAAAATATTTTCCTTTAATCCCTTTTTCCTCTTAATTAAAGTAATAAAATGGGAACCTGGGTCTTTATTCCCCTTTCACATAAAAGGTAGATGGGTTTGATCCCCCTGTTGTCGAGTACAATAGATAAACCCTTCCCCCATCATCAATGTTCATCACCGAATTAACGCCTGAAATCTGCCATTGGGGATAAACAAGAGATCCCTGAGCAGGAGATGCATCTGTTTTTTTAAAAAAGGTCGTCAGGCCATCATCCCAGCTCAGGTAAAGGTAATTGAGCAAATCAACTTTTATCGCAGGATGGTATCCATTGGTCCCATCTATAGTAAGTTTAACAGGGGATGTGAAATTGGCAATAGTGGCATAGTAGATTCCGGTGGTTGCGTTAAGCTCGGATGTTTTTGACCAGACAAGGTGGGGTTGACCACTATTATCAAGCGCCATTGAAAAAATCGCGGTAGGTGATAGAACATCTCTCTCAACCTGCATCTCCGGATCAAAAACGGACTGTCCGGACTGTAGTCTGGAGTAAAAAATATTGGGAGAAGTGGAAGATTCCCAAAAACGATCAATCCATGATATTGAAACATTTCCGGAAATATCTATTTCAATAGCCGGATTTGTTTGAGTGTTTGGGGTCCTCGAGGGAGTGACCTGCATGGGTCCTTTTGTCAAAACACCGTTTGAGTCCAGTTCCCCGTAAGTAATTAACCTGGAAGGGCTAGGTGTTCCCTGGTAGCCTTCGGTCCAGGCAAATTCAAGTTTTCCAAAAGGGGTCATGGTTAAAGAAGGGTTTTGTTGACTAATAGTCAAAGGGGGCCCGGGGAACACCTGAAGAGAAGTTGCGTTGCCAGTTCCCGTTAACGCAAAAGGAGTAAAACAGGGTGCTGTCGTTGTCCCGCAGATGGTGGCATGAGGTCCTTTTGCGGCATAAATCTGGTACACACCAGAAGCATTGTCATCCCACGCGATATAAACATTTTCCAAACTATCGACAACTATTGCAGGATTTTCTGGATTAGGAAAACCCGTTCCCTGGATATAACTTTGAATATCCGGAATAATATCGTGAGCGAGAGAAAACACTCCGCTCTTGTCCCCTTGCGAGTACCAGAGATGGGTAACATTAGATTGATCGGTCGTAACCCAAGTGAGATAGGTGTTAGAATTCATCACAGATATCCGGAGCGAGCTGTTATTCTTTGTCAAATTAAATGTCCCGGTGACATCGAAAGAGGGTAAAAATGAAAGGTTTGGGCCGGTCAAAATATAGAAAGAGACCGCATCGTTTTTTGAAGGATCGGAAACCAACGCTGTGCGGACGGTCACCGGATTCTGAGGGGGAACCGAAGCCGGCGCGATATAAAGACCCTTTACGTTTGGATCGAACGAACCATTGATACCGGTTCCATCGACACTCCATGTCATAGAGGACTGAGGGATCAACTGATTCGACGAATCTTTTGCGGTGAAAAGGGTATTGGAAGTCCCTTTTTGAACCGCCAGAGGGCGAGGAGAGATGCTTACCGTCATTTGCGGAGAAGAGCCTCCTCCGCCTGATCCTCCGCCTCCCCCTCCGGAACAGGCTTCTAAAAACATCAAACCCATTATAAAATAATTTCTATATTTCATATTCATATCCATAACTTTAAGGGGCCGTGGTGACCTGGACAGAGCTGGATTGCGCCGACTCATTCCCCGACCGGTCGTAGGCCGAAACGGCATAATTATAAGTGCTGGAGTGGTTTAACGCGGGGTCGGCAAAGCTGGTCGATGTGGTAAACATATAAAGGCTCCCGTTACGGTAGATCTTATACCCCGCCACCTTGTCGTTATCCGATGAAGGGGTCCAGCTTAAATTGATCTGATAGGGGGCGGCAAGGGCGGCGGCTAAGCTCGCCGGAACCGACGGCGGAGTCGTATCTGCCGGCGTGATCACCTTGACCACTGCCGATTGAGACGATTCATTCCCCGCCAGGTCAAAAGCAGAGATCCGGTAATTGTAGGTTGTTTTTGGCGCCAGGCCTTTATCGGCAAATATGGTCGAATTTGCGGTGGTGGTTCCTATCGGGTTTGTCAGATCGCTCCGGTAAACTTTATATCCCGCAACACCGCTCCCCGCCCCTCCACCACTTAATGGATCAATATCTTTGGATGCGGCCCAGCTGATATCAATTTCTGAAACGCTCATCGCCTCGGCATAAGGAGCTCCCAGAATACAGGGAAGGGCTAAATCGGCACACGGAGTAGTTGGAGCATAAACGTCAGTCACTGCGGTCACCGGGGCCGAAAGCGCGGAAATATTCCCGTAAACGTCGTATGCTGTAATTGTATAAATATAGGTCTGATCGCGCTGAAGGCCCGAATCTGTAAAATTGTTCGATAGCGCGGTCCCTACCTGAACCCCATTTCTGAAAATGGTATATCCCGCGGCAGTTCCCGAATTATCAATCGACGGGATCCAGCTTAAATTCACCTGAATCTCATTAGAGGCCGAAAAAGCCACAACCCCCCTTGGGACGGTCGGCGGAGAGGTGTCGGCGTATGTTGTTCCGCTTGCCGTCAGACTCTGACTCGAGAGATAGGCCGAAGTATCCACTGCGATGAGATAATAATAATAGGTCGTTGACGACGCTAAATTAAGACTATCGGTATAAGCGTTCACCGATGAGGTCCCTATCAAAATAAATGTACCTGTCGAAACGGTAGATCTGTAAATGTTATAGCTTGCCACGGCGACATTGTCGGTTGAGGCTGTCCAGGATAGAGAGAGTTTTGAGTCGCCGGCCGGCGTTACCGCGAGGTTTGCCGGCGCCGAAGGAGGCGCTGAATCGGCTATTGTCGCCGCGCTAAATGTCGGAGAGGGAACCGAGTTGTTTCCGGCGGCATCATACGCAATAATATAAAAATAATAGGTCGTATTGGGTTGAAGACCTTTTGCCGTATAGGTTGTCCCCGATACAGCCTGTTGAGAGGCTATCTCGGCAAAATTGACATTGTTGTTCGACTGCCAGACGGTATAACCGGCCACGGCCACATTATCGGCTCCCTGAGGCCATGTCAGGCTGATCTGGCTCGCCCCATTCGCTCCCGCGACCGGAGCCGCTGAAAACCCGGTTGAGGGCAATGTCGGTTTTGTCTGGTCAAGCGTGGTGGCTGATACGGCCGAGGATGAAGAAGAATAATTGCCGGAAGTATCATAGGATTTAATGGTATAGGTATACGTGGTCCCGGCAGAGAGGCCCGAATCTGAATAACTCGTCGTCAATGATGTGAGTAGAACCGGTCCGGGCGTGCGGGTAATCTGATAACCTGCTACAGCCACATTATCGACCGAGGGGCTCCATAAAAGGTTAATCTGCGTCTCGCTGAGAGCTGTTGCGGAAACATACATCGGCGGCTGGGGCGGATCCATATCTTGCAGAGTGGTCACAGAATAAGTATTGGAAGCCGCTGACTGGTTATTGGAGGGGTCCACGGCAGTGACATAATACCTATAAAAGGTATTGGGCAATAGACCGCTATCCGTATAGGTTGTGGTGGTCGAACTTCCTATCTGGGAAAAGGGGGAGGCTCCAACCGATCGCCAGACCCGGTAGGAGGAAATGGTCCCTGAGTTATCGGTGGACGCATTCCAGGTTAAACTGACAGAGGTCACTCCAAAGGAGGCCGTCAACCCTGCAGGAGCGGAAGGAGCGGTTGTATCTGCCAGCGTCGTAAAAGGACCTCCAGTTGCAGAAACGGGAGAAAAGTTTTCGGCCAGATCGGAAGCCTGGACATAATAATAATAGGAAGTGCTGGATAAAAGCCCTGTATGAGAAAAGACCAGACTGTTTCCACCAACAACTCCTGCCAGAGTAAAATTAACATTGTCGGTCGAACTGTAAATATAATACTGGAAAATGAACCCTGAGTTATCTGCGCCTGCGGTCCACGAAACATTGATCTGACCCGGGCTGATCACAGCTCCGGTCACTCCTGCGGGAGCCGTGGGAAAAACAATATCATTGACCGCATAGGCGGTATTCGATCCCCCCGAAACATTCCCCGAAACATCGTATGCCTTCACCGTGTAATAATATTTCTGAACAACTGTTAACCCTGTGTCGGCATAAGTCTCCGAAGTCACCGAAGCAATTTGAGTAAAATTAACATTGTCGATGGATCTCCAGATCTGATACCCTGCCACCCCGACGTTATCGATCGAAGGGTACCACCATAAATCAATTTCACTCGCCGAAAAGGTCACCGCATGCAGACCTGTCGGAGCAGAGGGCGGAGCGGTATCATCAAACGTAACAGCGCTTGCCATATTCGAAGGGAACGAACTGTTTCCCGCGGCGTCAACCGTTTTCACATAGTAATAGTTGATCGATGAGGGGCTTAAGCCGGTGCTTGAAAAGGTGGTGCCGGTCAGATTGGCAATTTGAATGTAGGTTGTCCCGTTGACCGATCTCCAGACCTGATACCCGGCGACCCCGATGTCGTCTGTCCCGACAGACCAGGTTAAATTAATCTGAGTCTGGCTGGCCGCCACTGCTGTTAAATTTGTGGGAGAGGTTGGAGGAACAGTGTCGGCAATCGTTGAGGCGTTTAGAGCGGTAGAAAGACCTGATTTGTTCCCTGCCAGATCAAAAGCCTGCACCCGGTAGCTGTACCGGGTTAACGGTTTTAAACCGCTGTCGGTGAACTGGGTCCCCCCGACAGTCGCCGCCAGATTCCCGTTCCGGAAAACCTGATATCCCGCAACAGCCACATTATCAATGGAAGGGTTCCAGGTTAACCCGATCTGACTGTCGGAAGAATAAACAACCGAGAGGCCCGAAGGGGCAGTCGGCGGGGCCACATCATACGCTCTGTTCCCAAAAATCAAAAAAGCCTGGCCCGCATATTTATTGATATAGGGATAACTCTTTAAGGCCGGGCTCGCATTACTCGCCCCGATAATGATATCGGGGAGGAGATCGCCGTTGATATCCCCGCTTGCGTCTATGGCGCTTCCCGCGGAATCTCCCGCGTAAGCGCCGTTAATGACGGTATCATACGTGATGGAGAGATTGATCACCGAAGGAAAAAGAGATTTTCCGAGAATGATGTAAACCGAGCCGGCGCCGCTCCTCCCTCCGGGGCTCGCCAGAGGGGCTCCGATCAAGATGTCCATATAGCCATCACCATTCAAATCTGCGGTACTGCTCAGAACTCTGCCCGATTGATCTCCACTGCCAACGCCGTTAATCGTGACATCGGCCCCCGATAATTCAACCACTTTCGCGACCAATGCCGGATTGCTTCCGGAGATCATATAGGTTTGTCCGGAATTGGCTTTTCCGTTGGGGCTTGCCAGCCTTGCGCCGATGATGATATCGGCTTTCCCGTCTTTATTCAGGTCTCCCAGACTCACCGCCGAACCGGCCTGATCGCCGTTGTTGATCCCGTTAAAAATAATATCGGCATTCCCCATTGATATCGAAGTTCCTGCGGTTGGCCAGCCCTTCCGGCCATAAAATAAAAAAGCCCCTCCTGCCTGATAGCGGGTAATACTTGTTGACTTGGATGTAGGCGAATATCCCTGTACTCCAATCAGGAGATCGTTAATTCCGTCTCCATTGACATCTCCGCTGATCGAAATTGCGCTTGAGAGACCGTTGGTTTGAAAGTCAGAGATAATGACATCGGCTCCGCCGGAGGTCGTGCTTAAGTCAATTAAAGGGGGGAGGGTGTTTTTACCAAAGAGGATATAGACCTGCCCGGAAGAGGCGACGTTGTTTCCACTGACTTTTGGAGCGGTCAGGACAATGTCTGGAAAATAATCTCCGTTAATATCACCGTAGGTGGTCACGGCATCGCCCACCGTGTCATAAGCGTTTGCCCCGGAAATCGTCACGTCGGCCGATTGGGCCGATAGATCCATCACTCCGGTGGAAAAGTCTTTGTAAAAATTTCCTCTCCCGTAAATGACGTAAACCTGGCCCGCGTTATATCTCGTCCCTGTTTTTAACACGGGGCTTGCCTGCGGAGCCCCAATAACGATATCGGCAAAACCATCCCCGTTTAAATCCCCTGTGATCGAAACCGAATGCCCCAGCAGGTCGTTGGAATTAACCCCATAAATCGTTAAATCGGACTGATCGAGCGTTGTTGGAGAGATCCAGCCGGGAGGTTTTCCAAAAAAGAGATAACAGGCTCCGGCATTGATTTTATTCGAGGGGCCCAGGGCATGGTCCGCGCAAATGATCAGGTCTTTGATCCCATCCCCGTTGACATCCCCTCCATTGGCAACTGCCGACCCGGCGTAATCGGAAGAATTGACTCCGTTAAACATCGTGGCCGGACTCGATAAAAGTTCGATATTGGGCTGACCGTAAAAGGGAATCGAATAGGTGTTGAAGGTCTGATCCATCCCAAAGGAGGTCCCCCCGTTGTTGATGGCGACAATCCTAAAGTGATACGTCGAATAAGAAGAGAGGCCATAGAGGTTGATTGACGTGAAATTATCAAAACTCCCGGTGATCGGAACCGCCTGGGTTGCGCTCCCATACCCGGTGGTCACCCCGTACTCAAACCATGCGCTCCCGGGGACCCCGTTAGGATTGGCCGTTCCGTTTAAGGTGATTGACGTGGTGGTCTGGTTCGAAGCTATGCCGGTAACTGCCACCGGAGGATTGGCGATGGTGACAAAGGAGACATCCCCGCCATAAACCGTTCCGATGCTGTTTTTGGCGGTCAAGCGGTAATGGTAGGAGGTCCCCAGAGCAAGTCCGGTGACACCGGACGAAAGGGTTGACTGAGAATAGCCGGGCGAGAGCGAAAAAGAGGGGGTCGAACTTCCATAAAGGGTGGTAATCCCGTAATCAAACCATGCTGTCACAGCCCCTCCATTTGGATTGACGGTTCCATTCAGCGTGGCGCCGGTTTGGGTCAACCCGGTGGCAGGAGAAGTCTGCACCACCGGAAGCGATGCAATGTTAAGAGTGACCGGAATCGTATGGGTCTCACCGCCTCCGGAACCGGTGATCTGCAGGGTATAAGCTCCGGGTAACGCCGAGAGCGAAACCGACAGGGTCAGGGTTGAAGAGGCTCCAGAGGTTGTCGGAGTAACCGGATTGGCGCTAAAGGCTCCTCCCGCGCCGGAGGGTAATCCGGTGACACTTAGAGTGACCGGAGAAGCAAAACTATTTAAACTGGTTAAGGTCAGGGTGATATTGGCGCCGCTTCCTCCGCTTACCGTTATGGATGTTGGCAACGCGGCAAGGGTAAAGTCCTGGATGGCAAGATTTATGGTATTGCTCCCCAGGGTTCCGGAAATCACCTGAAGAGGACCCGATGTGCTGTTCGTGGGGAGCGTAAAAGCAATTGAGGTATCCCCCCATTGAGAGAGATTGAAGTCAGGGACTTTGACCCCGCTAATGGAAACATAATCGGTTGATGTTGATCTTGATCCGGCGGGAAGATCTCCAAAATAGTTTCCTGTCAAAGAGATGGACGCTCCCACGGTCAGATTCGAGCCGGGAGTGACCGCCGAGAGTAAAGGCGGAGGCCCGGCCGCTTTTTGCCCCCAGATGTCACTGCTCGTAGGAGGATTTCTAAAATCGGTCCATACGGTCAAAAAGTTCGATCCGTCATTTCCTGTCACAGGATTTTGAGTTTGAAAAGTCGTGTTGGTCATTAAAGGAAAACCGCCGGTTTCAATCACTATTCCCGAATTTGAAATTCTCGCTCCGAATATGTCTGCGTTTGTGGCGGTATTCCGGTAATCCTGCCAGGCGGCAAAATAAAGATTGGCCCCCGCGTTGAATGTCAGTTTAGGAGTCAACTGGTCATTCGCGGCAGAGGAGACCGTAAAGGGGGCTCCCGAAAGAGTAAGATTGGAAGCGACCAGTTGACCGTAAATATCTTTGCTTCCGGCGCTCCCTCTGTCATACACCACCATGAAATTGGTCCCGTCAAAAGCAACTGACGGGTGACGCTCGGGCATCGACGCGGCCGCCGCCACTCCCGTTACGCTTCCAACCGCTCCGGCAGTGGTAATCGTATTGGCATAAACATTCCCCGACGGGTCTGCCGTAAAATCTTCCCAGACGACCAAATATTTGGCTATCGTTGAATTGCTGAAGGCTATTTTTGGAAGGACAGAGGGAGGGGTTGTCGAAGCAACCGAACCCAGCGTCACAGGGGTTCCTGCCGTACCTGCTGTTGAAACGGAGACTGCTTTGACCGCCGTCCCGTTATCGAGATAGGCCGCATAAAAACCTGTGCCGCCGTATGCCGCCGAAGGGTATTGCTGGTTCCCTGCTCCGCCTGCAATCAAAAAAGGCGTCCCGACGGTCGTATTGGGTATTGAGGTCGTACTGTAAGAAACCAACGCTCCCGAAATATCAAAATCGGTTCCGTTATAAGTTTGATACACAATTAAAAACTGGTTTGAAGCATAGCTTGAAACCGCAGGGTAGGTTTGATCATTCGGGGCGGCATTAACCGGAAATGAAGGGATGATGGTTGCTCCGGCGGGATTGATGACTTCGGCGTAGATGTCGCTGGAAGATGAGGTGCCGGTCGAAGTCTGCCAGACGACCAGATAGTTGGCGCCGTCAAAACTGATCGAAGCGTTATCATCGGCTCCGGTCAGGCTATCGATCTGGACACCGCTTCCAATCAGGGCCGCAAAAGCAGAAACAGTAAAACCGGTTAAGAAAACCGATAAAATGAGAAGGCTTCGTGCCCCCCACCCCCACTGCTTCAGCAGAAGGGTTTTTGGTTTTATAACTTTCATTTACCTCATGAACTTCGTTGAATGAAATTAAGCCAACGTAATTTAATGCATGTTTTATACCAAAAATATCCAGTTTCTTTCCATAATATCGAATAAAGTTAAACTTTAACTAATTGAAACTGCTGGATTATTTATTTGTTATATAGGAGGGCTTCTTTTTGATAAAAAAAAGAACTTTTTCTTAACAATTTTTTGTCAAGAGGAGGCATTCTTTTTCCCATATTTTCTAAAAAAACATGCCTCTTTATTTTATTAACGGTTTATGAGGAGGTGGGCGGATTGGAGGCCGATAATTGTTTTGCCATCTTTGATCTGACCTTCTTCGATCATCTGCAACGCTTTTTTCAGGTTGACCTGGCGAATCTCCAGGACTTCGTTTGCTTCCAGATTTTGGGTTCCAGGAGTGAGGGATCGGGCAAGATAAATATGGATGATTTCATCGCAAAATCCGGGCGTGGTTAAAAATGAGACCAGCGGATGATATTTTTTTGCCGTATACCCGGTCTCTTCTTCGAGCTCCCTTTTGGCGCAGTTTAACGGGTCTTCTCCATGATCGAGCTTTCCCGCGGGAATTTCGTAGATAAATCCCCCTGCCGCATAACGGTACTGATAAACCAGGACCACATTCCCGTCGTCGAGGAGAGGGACAACGGCAGAAGCTCCCGGATGATGAATGATTTCGAGTTCGGTTTGATGACCGTTGGGAAGAGTCACCTGATCGAGTTCGATATTGAGAATCTTCCCCTGGTAAACCCGTTTTCGGTTCGCTCGTTCTTTCATGATTCCCGGCAAATAAGTGCGCCCTGCCGGGCGCACCAAAAAAAAAAGAAGCCCTTTGCAGGGCTTCTCTTAAAAATCATATTCAATTTAAAAACTATTTACCGCCAAGACTTCTTTCGTAAGCGATCACATCCCATCCTTCTGCTTCGGTAATCTGGGCAGGAATGACTGCAATCATCGGGGTGTTGGGGCTTCCGTTTTTGAGGACCCACATCATTTCACCAGGCGTTCTTAATTTATTAAATTGGGCATTGGTAAAATTCCGGGGTGCCGGTTCCATACCGGCCGCGGCGATACCATCGCCTTTTCCAGTATCTCCGTGACAGCTGAAGCATGCCCCTTTACCCGCAAAAATGGCTTTTCCTCTTGCAATGACATCTGCGGCATTAAGGTCAACCGGAGACTTTGCTGCTTTGGCTTTTTCAAGGTCACCGGCAGGGACGCGGGACTTGGTGATATCTTTTTCCGCGGCGAACGCGGCAGGTACCGCTAATGCGGCGACTAACATTCCACCTAAAACAATTTTTACTAATTTCATTGACAACACTCCTCGTTAAAATTCATTATCTATGTAGTTTTAAACTGATTTTTGACCCACTTTTAAAAAGAAGAAAAACTCGTTTTTCTGTTGATCCCCCCTTTCCTCATCCAAATAATACAGCACAGCGAAGGTATATTACAGGAAAGATTCCGGAATTGTCAACCAAATCTTCCTCGTCCGGTCTGGCGATCCATAGGTCGGATCGGCCAGGTAAAAGCCGCTTTATCCCCTTTTCTTTTTTAAACACCGGTCGGGGGAAAAGGTTGCGCTCATTCCGGTCAACGCTTATGCTGAGGGTCCAGATAATCTCTTAATCTGTCTCCCAACGTGTTTAACGAAAGAATGGTAAAGAATATCGCCAGGGATGGGAAAAGAATTAAATGGGGATAAAACTTCATACTGCTCCACCCTTCATTCGCCATGATTCCCCAGCTGGCCGAAGGAGGGGCGAGCCCCAGACCCACAAAACTCAAGGTCGATTCCGCAAGAATCGCCGCCGGTATACGGTAACTCAACGTGACAATCAACGGCCCGAAAATATTCGGAAGAATATGGAATAAAAGGAGACGGTGAGGCTTTGCGCCAAGGGCGGCGGCGGCTTCGATAAAAGCCTCCCCTTTGACCCTTAACACCTCCCCCCGGACGAGCCTTGCGACGGTAACCCAGCTGACAAACGTTAACGCGAGAAAAATCTCGAAGAAACCTCTTCCCAGGAGGACCATCATGAGAATGATCAATAAGAGATCGGGAAGCGCAAACACCACGTCGACAAACCGCATCATAATCTGGTCGAAATGTTTACCGAAATAACCTGAAATTCCCCCATAGAGGGTTCCGATCATCAACGCGGCGAAGGCCGAAGAGATTCCGATGAAAAGGGATAACCTCCCCCCTTCCGCAAGTCTTGTGAAGAGATCCCTCCCCAGTTTATCCGTCCCCATCCAGTGATGGGCGGAAGGGGCTTCAAGGAGCGCATGAGGGTCCTGCCGGTCATAAAGATAAGGGGAAAACCATGGCCCCGCTATCGTCAGGAGGAAGAGACCGCCGAGAAACAGGATTGAAACCATCAAGGATTTACTCTTCACTTATTTTTTGCCTCGGGTCGATCACAAAATAAAGAAGATCCACAAAAATATTTGCAAGCACAATCACCACCGCATAGACCAGGGTCACCCCCATAATCAGCGGATAGTCTCTATTCGTAACCGCAGTGATAAAATACCGCCCCATGCCGGGAATGGAAAATAAATACTCGACAATAAAAGAGCCGGTGATCAACCCGGCAATCAAGGGCCCCGAAATAGTGACAACCGGAGAAATCGCGTTTCGCAGAACATGCTTGAGGATAACGCTCTTTTCGGGAAGCCCTTTTGCCCTGGCCGTTCTCACAAAATCCTGCGACAAAACATCGAGAATGCCCGACCGGACCAGCCGG
>JACQBY010000081.1 GCA_016201875.1 Nitrospirota bacterium | reverse complement strand
CATTATTGATGCATTCGTAAAAAATCTGAAAAAGCGGTTTTCTGTCATTCCCGTGCAAACGGGAATCCGGTTTTTTCAAGTAGTTATGTGTTCCCTAGTGCTTGATTGCCAAGATACACGTTACGTCATTCCCGAATGACTTTATCGGGAATCCATTGATTTTGCTAGATACCCGCTTTCGCGGGTATGACAATTTATTTGCGCTAACTTTTGCAACTAAGCACTAGATTCCCGCTTTCGCGGGAATGACAACTTTTTACGAGAGCATTATTATTACTTAAATTCAAAACGGAAGGTGATATTCCCCGCAGGGTTCCCATCTTCGTTCCGCATTCCCTGAAGAAAGATATGCCGGTTGATTAAATAGTCAAGTTTGATAATCTGGTCCTGCGAGGGATTGACGGTATAGGAATAGTTTAATAGAAGTTTCCCTCCCATCAGGCGCTGTTCAATCGTCACCCTCGGTCCGCCGGTTGACCTGACGCTGGAAGATAAAGGCTCGATCGTCAGGCGGTCAAGGCCGGTGACCTCTTCGAGCACATTTTCGAGGGGAGATTCAATGACGAGCGGCATGAATTGTCCTCCGAGCTGCTGTTGGGAATAAGGACTTGCGGCCACTTCGGTGGCTTTTCTCCCGGCGAGGATGAGCGCCCAGATATCTGTTTCAGTAAGCGTCGGATCGTCGGAGGTCAGGGTTCGATTCAGTTCCTGGAGCGTCCCCGACAGGCTCAATTCAATTTGATAGGTTCTGTCTTTCCCGATGATCTGAGTTTTCGCTTTGATATCAATCATAGGGTTGATCGACTCGGGGTCGATAAAATCGATTGCGGCGGCCAGGATTTCAAAGGTCTTGTTATAGAAGAGAATGGTCCCGGAATCCGCTTCCAGCCGGCCGA
This sequence comes from Nitrospirota bacterium, assembly GCA_016201875.1. GTDB lineage: Bacteria > Nitrospirota > Nitrospiria > JACQBW01 > JACQBW01 > JACQBY01. The sequence goes on along the minus strand of JACQBY010000081.1, from coordinate 11,460 downwards.
TTAAGACGGGGTGATCAACCGTTCCTTTTAACGTTAAATCAATTAAAAAAGGGAGCCGGGCGACGTTATTATCTATTTTTAGTTCTTTGTCTCCGGTTAGCCGGATGTTGAGGCGCGTATTTCCGATCAACGGCGTCGGCTCCCTGGTTTCACCCAGTTTATTCACCCTGTTTAACAGGGTTCTGAAATCAAATTTTTTATTGTAGACCCCCTGGCTCAGTGTTAACTCTCCCTGAAGAGATTGGGACGACAGATCCCCCTGATAAATCAGGGTCCCCGAAACCGTTGACGCCCAGCCTGAAAATAATGAAAAGCGGCTCTCCCGGGCTTCCAAAATCAAGCCGAACCGGCCTATCCTGAACCGGTTGAGGTCGATCTTTCCGGTTACATGAAGGACCCCCTCCCCGGGGTTGATGTCCAATGATTCCAGCAAAACCTGCCGTTCGTTAAAAAAAAGCCCCAATGAAGAGATATGGATTGTCCGGGGAAGAATAGACGTTCGTATTTCTCCGTCCTGAACCGTTATTCCGCCCTGGAATTTCGGGTCGCTCCAGCTATCCGAAATATTCAATGCCAGGTAAGCTTTCCCTTGTCCATAAGAGATCTCCTTCTTGATGCTTTTGAGCAAAGAGAGATCGGCTTCGCCTGTAATAAAAAGATTAAATTGTTTGAAGAGCTGTAACCCTCCGGCAATCGTTAGAGAGGTTCCCTCCCCTTTCAAACGGAAAGCCTCGATCGTCAAGGCTCCCTCCCGGAGCCGAAAAACGATATTGTCCTGATTCGAAACCGGGTAACCCGAAAGCTCGGCATTCAGGGCCGATAGATTCACCGAATAATTGAGGGTTTGCGGATGGCTCAAAGGTCCGTCTATTTCCAGTTTCCCGGAAAATGAACCGCTGAGAGAAGAGGTCTGGTATCCTGAGGTCGTTGCGATCAGAGGGGCTAATGGAATATCTTCGCCCTGAATTGCCAGTTTTGAAAGAAAGGGCTCCGTCAAAGAAATCGTCCCTGTCATGCTGACCGGCCGGTCCTTGAATATGACGTGGGCATCCAAATCGCCATCCTGGATAGAAAGGTCTATCGTCCCTCCGCTTAAGCTCTGATTCCTGTAGAGAAGGGAAGGCAATACGCCGGTTAATTTCATCTGAGGATGGCCAAAGGTCCCTGCTCCGCCAAGGGTCCCTTTGAACGACCCTTCCAGACCGGGTAAAAACCGGTTTAAAACGGTTGAATCTTTCAGCTCGAAGTTTTCAGACTCTAATTCGGTCCTGTAGGCGCCCTGGAAGCGAATTTCTCCCTTCCCATGGATGGAGGAGGATCCATGCGCCAGCGAAGCCTGCTTAAAGATAATCTCTTTTCCGGTGACTTCAAACTCGGCATGCCCCCGGTCGAACGCTTCTCCATACAGGGATCCGTTTTCAAGCTCCAGATCTGCCCTGACGAGCAAGGTATTTTCGATCTGTGAATCGCTTGCGCGGAACGATTTGTCCGCGACCGAACCCAAGACAGGAAGGTTTCCGCTAATCGTTACCGGACCGGTCGCATGGGTATCCAGAGGAATGTCCTGAATAAAAAGAACAATAATATCGTTCGGGACGCCTCTGGATGCGTTGGCTGTGATTTGATAGATAAGCCCTTCCGGTGAATTCCAGCGGACCGACCCTTCTCCTGAATAGTTCCCCGTTCCTTTAACGATGCTGATGTTGGAGAACTCCAGTTGTTTTTCTGAATACCTTAAGGCGGTTCTCCCGCTCCCCAGGGAATGATTGTTGAAAAAAACATTTTTTAACGCCCCGGCGCCTTCTACAACCGGCGAAGAAAGTGTTCCCGAAACTTCTCCTGAAAATTCCCCTTCGCCAGACCATTCCGGATACCCCAGCCACGACACGATTTCACCGCCCTGGTCAGAAGTTAAAGAAATCCGGAGCGAAAGCCGTCCATCCTTTTGAATTGAACCTTCTCCCCGAATAACGCTTGATCCGATTTGAATTGAAGCGTTTTTAAAAAGAAACGCCGAAGGGGTTGTTTTGTAATCCGTTTCCGCCAGGGAGAGGGCAAAAAGAATATTTTCCAAAAACCGGTTTTCAGAGTGAACCTCTTTTGGGTCTCCTCCCGCCAGCCGCAAATGTCCTTTCCCCTCAACCTGCTGGAAATTCAGGTTGTTTATTTTTAACGTTCCGGAGGCATCCAGGATTTTCCGTTCCAGATATTTTCTCTGTTCAGGATAAAACAGATTTCCTGGTTTTGCTAAAGAGAGATCCTCTATTTTATAGTCTATTTGAACCGGCAGAGCCGGTTCAGCCAGAAGAAGCTCTACTTTTCCTTCCATTTTTGCGTCAAATAAGCGGGCTGAAAAATGATTGATATTCACTTTACTGAAGTCCGATGAAAAACCCCCGGTCAGTTCCCCCAGGTTCTGGGTGTTTTTCCCCTTCTGGAGAGCCAGATGCGACAATTTCAAGTCTCCGGCGATATTCTTTCCGGGAGTGAAACTGCCGTTAAGCTGGCCATGCCCCATGAAGGCGTCAAGCCTGGCGGAAAATCTTGTCATGTTCAGGCGAAAATCAGAATCGATTTTAAAAGGATAATTCGCCTGGCCGGAGGCAAGATCAATCGTTCCTTTAACCGATAAAAAACCTTCATCGGCGATTGCGGCCATTTTTTTAATTTCAATTCTTCCGGGCGCAACCGTTAGTTTCCATTCGAAGCTGGACGCTTTGGCGGGCGCCTTTTTACCGAGTTGATAGTGGATGTCTCGGGAAGAGCCGCTGATCTGAAAGTTTGTCATGGCGGGGTCGGCATCGATCCTTACATCGGGAGCGGTCATCCGGGCATGATAATCTTTAGCCATCTGGTCCATCCTCATAGAGGCGTTGCTTAGAATAACCCTCTGGAAGATAAAAGGGAGTTTTTGTTTTGCCGGGGCCGATTGCAACAAAAAATCAAAATTTGTCCCCCCATGCTCTTTCCAGACAAGATGGATTTGCGGGTCTTGAATGTGAATCTTGTGAATCAGGAGATATTCCGTTAAAAGTGACCAGGGGTTGAACGAGAGGAGGATTTGTTCGGCTTTCAATACCGGAACGGAACCGCCGGTTTTTTCCCGGAGCGAAAATCCGTCAAGGATGACAAAGGGAGGAAATAAATTTAAACGGAACTTCTCAATCCGGGCCGAGGCCTGAAGTTCATGTTCGATTTTCTGAACAAACAGCCCTTTCAGATATTCAGAAAACAACCCGCTTCTAAAAAGTAAATTGACAATTAAAAGGGCAAGGACGATTAAAGAGAGGGCAAAGATAATTTTTTTCCGCAATCATGACTCCAGGCCGAAATCTATTTATCTGTTCTTGAGCTCAACAAATTTCATCCGGAGCGTATAGAGAAGGTTTGAGAGAAGATTACTTTCCTCTCTGGTTAAGTTTCCTCTGGTTTTTTCTTCTAAAAGGGATAACAGGTCAATGACCTCTTTGGCATGCGGTAAATTCATTTCATTTTTTTCCTGGCCGGGGAGGGGATTTTCTCCGAGGTGCATCAGACAGGAGGTTCCCAGTGAGAGAATGAAACTGGAGAAATCGGGCGGGGCATTTTCATCTGAAACCGGACCGGTTTTTCTATTTTCATGATCCTGTTGCGCTTTCTTTTCTGTTCTCCTGTCAGGATGAGGCTCCTCTATTTTTACTCTTTTATCTGAAACTGTAAATCCTTGATTTTCTTCAGGCATTTGGTTTTCCTTTCCCCCCCCGGGGGCTTTGATGAATGAAAAATAAATTAGCATAAATGAGTGAAAAATTCAAATTTTGGATTCCCGCTTTCGCGGGAATGACAAAGAGAGATTGCCGGACTTACACAGATCCGTCATACCCGCGAAAGCGGGTATCCAGTCAAGTAAGTTGTTTCTATTTTGAGATTTTTAAAAAATTGCATTTTCGTTCTTTTTGGAATATAATTTTTTAAATTTGCAATATGGATCGTTTACTCTCAAGGCTTGGAGAAAGATGAAAATTTCAGAAACGAAACGGGAAGGCAAGCAGGCGGGTGCCAAAACAGTTGTTTATGAATGCCGTTTTGGCCATATTTATGGTTGGACTTTTTATTCAAAAGAGGAAGAAGATTCCTTTCGTCTGGTAAGAGAAGATGAGGCTCTTGACTGTCCCACCTGTGAGTTGACCCAGCTTGAAGCCGGGATCGTTTCCCTGCAAAAACGGCTGGTTCAATTATCGGAACAGACGCTTAAAATCAGGAGAAGCGACCGTCGAAAAAAGAGTCTGCCGATTTCATTTCCCGACCGGCGGGGGGGGAGCCGTAGAAAAACAGACCGAAGAGGCGCGAGTAAGCCCGCCTCTTAATTATATCGGGGGGCCTTCGTAAAATTCACTCAACGCCCCCCGTGCCCCCGCGTGAAGCGCCGGCAAAGCCGGTTGCTTCTCCTTAATTATATCGGGGGGCCTTCGTAAAATTCACTCAACGCCCCCCGTGCCCCCGCGTGAAGCGCCGGCAAAGCCGGTTGCTTCTCCTTAATCCCCTGGCTACTTCTGTCCTGGCAATGTCCGGTTAAATAAGGTTTTTTGCCCCATGTAGGCGGTTTCAAAATGGCTGTTCCAGATGTATTCCGCCAGAACATACCGTCCGTAAGTTTTTTCTTTGACCCTGGGGTTCGTTAACCGTTCTCCCCTGGCCCATTTGATCTCTTTAAAAACCAGGATGCTCCCTCTGACATAATCTCCGCTTCCGTTGGGCGGAATCCCCAGTCTCTCCAATTCATTCCCTTTTCTTTCTTCGGCAAGATAATGGATCAGGCTTTCAATCTGTTTTAAGGAAGCCCCGCGTGGAATCAGAAGATGATTTTGCCCTGAGCTGTTATGAAAAACCACTTTAAAGGAGGGGGGGTGAAAAATCTTTTCGCAGGGAGTGCCGCCGCAGGGGGGGGTACGACCGTTTCTCTCAAGAGGGCGGGTGGTGTCCGGGGCATTGGCGGACGGCAGATTCGAAATCGAAAAATCTCCGATAGCAGGAGAGGTCCCCGGGGCGGAAATGGAGAGTTCTTCGTTTTTTACAAATATGCCCATTTATCCGTCATTCCGGCATGCTTTAAGCCGGAATCCAGTGACTTTGCCTCCGTATTTTCCTGAAAACACCTGGATTCCCGATAGAGGCATTCGGGAATGACGATAAAGCGCCGCTGTAGTGTTAGAAACTATTGAGAAAAAAGCAAGGGCTTTTAAAAATATATCAGATGATTTTTTTTTATACAAGGTTGATCTATTTAATTTTTGATTTTTTTATTATAATGTGTTAGTTTACCACATTTTAAGGAGACCCTAAATGCCATACCGAAAACGGATTCAGATTAAAAAAGAGCTTGAGCCGATTCAAATTGAAACCCTTTTTGAAAAGGTTCTGAATACAATTGCCGTAAGAAAAACCCCCCTGTTGATTTTAGGGGGAGGGATTTTATTGTTTGCCATCGCTCTTTATAGCTACACTTATTTTTCCGGCCAATCCGAAAAAAAAGCAGGGGATATGGAGTTCGCCGCTTATTCTGAGTATGCGAAGAAGAACCGCGTCAGCGGGGCCGAACAGGAGAAGCAGATCAAGCTTGCTATCGACCTTTACCAAAAACTGATTGCCGCCTATCCTAAAACCAAAACAGCTTTCGTGGCCTCCTTTTTTTTAGGAAATGCTTATGTGGATATCAAGGATTATGACAGGGGGATCGAGTCTTACAAAAAAGCGTTGATCTCCTTATCTATCGATGAAGCGCTGCGGGGAGTGATTCACCTGCGGATGGGATATGCTTATTTAGACAAAAACGAAAAAGAACTGGCTTTAAAAGAGTTCGGGGAAGTCGAAAAAAGCAAGGTCGCCCAAAACCAGGATTTTGCATCTTTTGAAATCGCCCGGATTTATGAAGACCAGGGGAAAAAAATGGAAGCGCTCAATCAATATGAGTCTCTGGCTAAAAACTATCCCTCTTCCCCCCTGGCGGCTGATGCTTCGGCAAAAGTGGCCTCGATAAAAGGTCCTGCCTCTCCGGCGCCTGCGGTCAGCGCCGCGCCAGGCACATCTCCCTCTCCAAAGAGGTAAAAGCTTAGCTCAGCCTGGTGTTTTGTTTCGGAATCCTCAGGCGGGAGCCTGCTTTAAGTTCCCGATCCTGAAGACGGTTGAGTTTTACAAGGGAAGCGACTTCAACGTTGTATTTTTTAGAGATATGATAAAGAGAGTCCCCTTTTTTGACCCGGTAAAACGCAACCCGATGTCCCCGCTGGCATCCGGGACAGGGCCGGGAAGAAGCCCCCAGTTTAAGGGGAGGTTTCGGAGGTGCGATCGTTGTGCTTTCACCCGTCTGGTTCGCTTTCCCCAGGGGGATAATCAAGATCTGTCCTCTTCTGAGCTTATCGGTTGGACCCAGGCTATTGGAATCTGCAAGGTCTTGAAGAGGGACTCCAAACCGTTTTGAAATGCTCAGAAGGGTTTCTCCTCTTTTGACTCTATGTTTTTGTTTTAAAACTTTGGTGACTTCAGAAACTTTTTTAAAGTTTTCGTCAAAAAGAGATTTGGTCCCTTCAGGGATTCGAAGCGGATAGTTCGGGTAGAGGGGAGGGGTCATCCCTTTTCTGAGCTCAGGGTTAAGCTCCTTGATCGTCTCATAGGATGCGTGAACGACCCTGGCGAGAACTCTCAAATCGGTCGGCCGGTCGATTAAGACGGTATCAAACTTTAAAGGTTCTAAATATTCCAGAGAAAACCCGTATTTTTCAGGATTTTTCGCAATAATGGTTGCCGCCATAAACTGGGGGACATAATTTTTTGTTTCGGGTCTGAGATAACGGGTCGAAGAAAGATCCCAGAAGTCTTCGGCTTTTGTTTTGGCCATGGCTCTCATGACTTTTCCTTCGCCGGCGTTATAAGAGGCCAGGGCGAGCGGCCAGGATCCAAATATCGAATAGAGGTCTTTTAGATACTTTGCGGCGGCGTATGTCGATTTAATCGGATCCCGTCTTTCGTCTATCCACCGGTCGACTCTCAATCCATATTTTTTTGCTGTCGGTTTCATGAACTGCCATGCCCCTGCCGCTTTTGATCTGGAATAGGCGTGGGGGTTAAACCCGCTTTCAATAAGAGCTAAAAAAACCAGGTCTTCGGGCAGATCAAAACTTTTAAAAACTTCTTTCATCACCGGAAGGTAGCGTCCCGACCGGGAAAGCCAGATTTCAAAATGGGGGCGGTTGCGGTTCTGATAGTAACTGATATAGTTTTCGACTGTTTGATTTTTTACAATGGGAATATCATAAACCGGTTCTTCACTGTCCTTTTCGTCGGTATCTTCTTCAACGTCAGTCTCTTCCAGAGGAGGAAGCTCCTGATTGATCTGTGAAGGAGAATCTCCAGAAGGAGATGATAAAAGGGGAACGGGCGCCGGTATGAAAGGATTCTCTGGTATAAGCGGGGCATTTTCACTCATTAACGGAGGATTTTTTGCCTGATCCGGTTTTTGGACTTGATTTTCCGATGAAGGGCTAGCAAGGCTGGCAGGGCTAATGAGCGCGGTTTTGTGAGTTGCACAGCCCCAGGCCAAACCAAGAAACAGAATGGAAAGCACGGTAAATGTTTTTCTAAAAATCATGCATTGTCCTTAAGTTGTTAAAATAACCTGAATTAATTAAATGAGATAATAAAGATAATGCATTCGTAAAAAATATGAAAAAGCGGTTTTCTGTCATTCCCGTGCAAACGGGAATCCAGTTTTTTTCAAGTAGTTATGTGCTCCTAGATTCCCGCTTTCGCGGGAATGACGACTTTTTACGAGACCAACAAAGATAATAAAAGGCTGAAACCTCTACTCTTCCTTTACAGTTTATCTTTTTATTTCTAACTGTCAAGTTCAAATTGAATTTGATAAGATGAAAAAATCATTAAATAGTTGTATCAGAAAGGATTATTTATGCGCCGGTTTCCATTTTTTCTTTTTTTGTTTTCGGACATGGTTCTCCAATGCAAGGCCAGCAGGGCGATGGTGTTCTTTTTAGCGCCATTGTTTTTATTTATTCTGGGTGTCACTGCCAGCCTGTCTGCCGGGGCCGATCTCTCCGCAGAAACCGGAAATGGAAAGAGTTCCATCATTGGAAAGAAGCTGGCTCTGCGGGATGCCGTTGAGCTTGCATTGCGCCAAAACCCGACGATGAGGCAATCGTTAAAAACTTACGAGGCTTCCAGCGCTAAAATAGGCGGAGTCCAATCAGGATTTTACCCTCAGCTCGAGGCCGATTTAACATATACCCGGGCGACCGCGAATTTTGCTCCTCAGCCCGGACTGGCTCTTCCCGGGGGATCTGGCGGAGAAAGCAACACCTCTTATCCTAATTACAATGCCTCCTTGAATTTCAAACAGCTTCTTTTTGATTTTGGGAAGCTTCATTCACAGGTCCAATCCACCCGGATGGCGGCGGAATCTGCCGGCGTCGATCGAAAAACGACTGCCGATTCTTTAATTTTAAATGTCAAACAGGCCTATTACGGGCTTCTTGAAAACCTGAAGATTCAGGAAGTCAATGAAGAGACCGCTCATCAAATGGAAAAGCATCTGGAGCAGGCCGAAGGATTCTTTAAGGCGGGGAGCAAACCGAAGTTTGATGTGACAAAAGCCAGGGTTGATTTAACCAGCGCAAGATTAAACCTGATCCGGGCGAAAAACAAAGTCCAGGTTGCCAGGATCACCTTAAATAATGCCATGGGAATGCCGGTCGATTTCAGGGTTGAACCCGAAGATCCTCTGGTATTCAAAAAAGAAGAGATGACGCTTGAAACCGCGCAGAAATCGGCCATCGAGAACCGCCCGGAACTCCTTTCTTTACGGTTAAAGAAAAAATCGGCCCTTTATTCGCTCCAATATTCAAAGCGGCAATTTTATCCGACGTTAACGGCGAGCGGAGGGTATCAGTACCGCAATGATGATTTCCCCCTTATTAACAACTGGAATGTCGGGGCAACATTAGCTTTCCCCTTTTTTAACGGTTTTCAAACCACAAAACAGGCAGATGAGGCGCAGGCCAATGTCGAGGCTCTTTCGGCCCAGGAAGAGGTCCAGGCGCAGAACGTCCTGCTGGAAGTTCAGCAGGACTACCTTAACCTGACCGCCGCAGAGGAGCAGATTGCCGCCAGCGAACTTATTGTCAAACAGGCGGAAGAGAATTTAAATCTGGCCGAAGGGCGTTATAAAGCGGGGGTGGGAACGACGCTGGAAACAACCGATGCCGAAGTATTGCTTTCGAACGCAAAAACCAGCCTGGTCCAGTCATTGTTTGATTATAATGTTGCGCAGGCGCAGCTGGAAAAAGCCATAGGAAAGATTGTTAAGGATTAGAATCGGTTTTTCTATTCATATTCCAGTCCGTTGTGCTGTATTTTTGACAGACCAGTTTTTTGCAGGTTTCGATTTCCCGGTCTGACGGGTCCTCTTTTTCAAAGGAGACTCCCCAGGCCTCTTCAAATCCGGCCGCTAACATTTCTTCCAGATCGTCCAGAGGAATCTCCTTTTTTAAAAAATCAAAAATCCCGATAAAATCGCGATCATCTTCAGGGCGAAGTTGAAAAAACTGGCCGAATGTTTCAACCCGGTGATGTAATAAAATAGACCCCTGCTGTAAAAAGCCGTTCTTAAACCGTTTTTGAGCGCTTCCGATAATCTTTTTCTCTTCAATCATCGGCTCAAACCACGAAGGGGATGAAAAACAGAGCGGGTTTAAGCGGGAGGATCCCCCCTTTTGTTTAAGGCCGGATTGTCGGAGCCGAAAAGCTATAGGTTAACTCAATATGGTGGAAAATCCCTCTCCCTCCGGTCATTCTTCTAACCCAGGGAATTTTTTTTGTTTTCATCAGATCGAGATTAAGATCGGCGGCCGGATTTTGAAAATATCCAATGGATATCGAAGGGGATGCAAAGGTGTAAAACCGGAGGGTTGGAGGCGAGTGGCCGGCGCTGACTTCTTTAAAAATCGCCTCGTCCAGAGCCATGTTCCAGAAAGGATCTTCGGCCTTTGAGGAGATTAGCCGGAAAGGCTTGCTTTGCCTAATAGGACTTGACTTCATTCATCGACTCTGGCATGATTACCGACTTCTACTCTTGTTTAACAGCGGGAGCGGATTCACCCGCGATTTCTTTATTTATCGAACCTTGAAACTTGTTTGGTTGTAACACTCAGGTGGTTGTAATATAACATAAATTAAGGAGTTTCCTCATGTTAAAAAAATATCTCCTGGCCCCAGGGCCGACGCCGGTTCCCCCCGAAGTTTTACTTGCCATGTCCCGTCCGATTTTACATCACCGGGCGCCTGAATTTGCCGAAGTTCTCGGCCAGGTTAAAGAAGATTTAAAGTGGCTTTTTCAAACCCGGAATGACGTTTTAACCCTGGTGTCCACAGGAACCGGCGGAATGGAAGGGTCTGTGACCAATTTCCTTTCTCCCGGGGACAAGGCCCTCTTTGTCAACAGCGGAAAATTCGGAGAACGATGGGGAAAAATCTGCGCCGCTTATGGCGTCAAGACCGAAGAAATCAAAGTCGAGTGGGGCTATTCTGTTGATCCTCAACTCGTTAAAAGCGCTCTCCAGAAAGATCCTTCTATTAAAGCTGTTTATATTCAGGCCAGTGAAACTTCCACAGGGGTTGCCCATCCTGCGCGGGAGATTGCCGCTATTGTTAAAGCGCATGAAAATACGATTTTAGTGGTCGATGCTATTACGGCTCTCGGTGTTTTTGACCTCAAAGTCGACGAATGGGGGCTAGATGTCGTCGTGACCGGCTCGCAGAAAGCCTTAATGCTTCCTCCGGGGCTTGCGTTTGTCAGCGTCAGTGAAAAAGCCTGGAAAATGGCCGATAAAGCTAAAAACAACAAGTTTTATTTTAATTTTAAAAAAGAGCGCGAAAGCCTTTCAAAAAACCAGACGGCCTGGACGGCGGCCAGTTCGCTGATCGTTGGATTGAGTGAAGTGTTAAAACTCCAAAAAGCCGAAGGACTTGAAAATATCTTTGCCAGACATCACCGGCTTGCAGAAGCCACCCGTCAGGGGATGATCGCCGCGGGATTGAAACTCTTTGCAAAAGGGACCCCTTCTGACGCTTTAACGGCCGTAGAAGCGCCTGCCGGTTTTGACGGACAGGCGATTTATAAGAACCTCCGGGTGACTTATGGCATTACGGCCGCGGGGGGGCAGGATCAATTAAAAGGGAAAGTGTTTAGAATCGCCCATATGGGTTATGCCGACACCTTTGATACCATTACCGCGATTGCGGCGGTTGAAATGGTTTTAAAAGGAATGGGAGCTCCTGTGAATTTAGGTTCGGGCGTGGCTAAAGCGCAGGAAATATTATTAAAAAAATTAAACTAAAATAAACCGTTGAAATGCCTGGCCGTTGAGAAGGGTCCAGGTGCAAGGCCGCAGAATCGAGGCGACGGAGGCGTAC